>CAWUNX010000223.1:0-6784 GCA_963923905.1 uncultured Methylocucumis sp. | reverse complement strand
GAATACGCGTTTAAGCCTTGCTGAGTTAAGAAAAAACTACCGCAAGACTGCGATAAGGAATGATAATGAATACTAATCCGATAACCACGAGAGGTCACTATGAAACGACGCGATTTTATCCGCACCGGACTAGCCGGTTTAACAACGAGTTTAGTCCTACCTAATGCTTTAGCCGCCACAGGCGTTTTGCCCCCTACCCTTGGCGACTTATATTACACTGAAGCTGCGCAAGGGCGCTGGAGCGGTAAAGCCGCCACCCATTTACCTAAAATGGAGCTAAGCAAACAAAATACACAAACCCTGGTGAAAGTGGTCACGCCACACGAAATGAAAGGCTACGAGCATTACATCGTCAAACATGTACTACTTGATAGCGCTTATAAATTTGTTGCTGAACACATGTTTAACCCAATAGAAGATAAAGTCGCGCTATCAACGTTTACGCTAGACAATTATAGTGGCGTCATTTATGTATTAAGCTTATGCAATAAACATGATTTATGGCTAGCAACGGCTGAAGTGTAACATAGCTGACAAGCCGGACTATCCGGCTTGTCTTAGTTTATAGGAGGAGCGTATGGCAATCAAAGACTGGCCTGCTTGTGACCAACCTAGAGAAAAATTATTAGAGCGCGGCGCAGGCGCATTAACTGATGCCGAGTTACTGGCAATATTTTTGCGTACTGGCGTAAAAGGTAAATCGGCGGTTGATTTAGCCAAAGAATTACTAACTGAATTCGGCTCGCTCAAAACACTGTTAGAAGCTGGACAAGAACAATTTTGCACCAGTAAAGGATTAGGCAAAGCCAAATATGCGCAATTACAAGCAGTGCTGGAAATGGCAAGACGCCATTTCTTAGAAATCATACAACGAGGCGACGCATTAACCAGTCCCGATAGCACTCGCGCCTATTTAAGCGCGCAATTACGCGGCTACAGTCATGAAGTATTCGCCTGTTTATTCCTAGACAATCAACACCGCGTCATAAAATTTGAAGAACTATTCCGAGGCACGATAGACAGCGCCAGCGTTTACCCGCGCGAAGTAGTGAAACAAGCGCTACATTACAACGCTGCTGCGGTCATTCTGGCTCATAATCACCCTTCTGGCATCAACGAACCTAGCACAGCCGATAAAGCCATCACCCAAACCTTAACCAAAGCACTGGCCTTATTTGATATTCGCGTACTCGACCACTTTATTGTCGGTGACGGTATGCCGTATTCATTTGCCGAACATGGCTTAATTTAAGACTATTAACGCAACTACGCCCTAGTACAAATAACTATGGAAGCTCTAACTGACTTAAAAGCCATTTTGCACTCAAAACGCGCGAACATCTATTACCTGGAAAAATGTCGCGTCATGCAAAAAGATGGTCGAGTGTTATATCTGACCGAAGCAAAAGATGAAAATCTTTATTGGAACATCCCCATCGCCAACACTACCGTCATTCTACTAGGCACAGGCACATCCATCACGCAAGCCGCCATGCGGATGCTTGCTAGTGCGGGTGTACTCGTCGGCTTTTGCGGCGGTGGCAGCACACCGTTATTCTCAGGCAGCGAAATCGAATGGCTCACCCCGCAAAGCGAATACCGCCCCACTGAATATGTACAAGGCTGGCTGAAATTCTGGTTTGATGATGCAAAGCGCCTAATGGCCGCACAAGCTTTTCAACAAGCCCGCGTCGAGTACCTAAAAAAATCCTGGTCCAAAGACCGCGATTTAACCGCTGAGCAACTTTATATAGATGATCCTACGCTTAGCGCCGCATTAGACAGCTACTTACAACAACTCCCACACGCACAAAAAACAGGTGATTTATTACAACGGGAAGCATTGCTAACCAAACAACTCTATCGTTACGTTGCCAATCTGACGCAGCAAAACGGCTTCACGCGCGACCACAACGCCACCGACCTTGCCAACGGTTTTCTCAACCACGGCAATTATCTAGCCTATGGCTTAGCAGCTACCACGCTATGGGTGTTAGGCATTCCACACGGCTTTGCCGTCATGCATGGTAAAACCCGCCGTGGCGCGTTAGTGTTTGATGTTGCAGACTTAGTTAAAGATGCGCTGGTTTTACCGTGGGCTTTTATCTGCGCCAAGGAAAAAATGAGCGAACAAGACTTTCGTCAGCAAGTTTTACAAAAATTCACCGAACATAAGGCCTTGGATTTCATGTTTGATACGGTTAAACAAATCGCCTTACAGGAAAACCAGCTATGATGGTCACTTTCATTAGCCAATGCCAGAAAAAAGCCCTAACCCGCACCCGCCGCGTCCTCGACGCTTTCGCCAACCGCATCGGCGACAACACCTGGCAAACCGTGATAACCG
This sequence comes from uncultured Methylocucumis sp., assembly GCA_963923905.1. Taxonomy (GTDB): domain Bacteria; phylum Pseudomonadota; class Gammaproteobacteria; order Methylococcales; family Methylomonadaceae; genus Methylovulum. The sequence continues at coordinate 4,437 of CAWUNX010000223.1, read as the reverse complement.
AAGACGGTTTGATTGCCGTTAAAACCCTGTTACGCAAAACCGCCACCAAAAATACCGCCGTGGCTTGCCATTGGCAGCGGTCGAGAAGCCGGAGTGAATTGGTTTGGATTGTGGGGAATCGCAACGCATTTAATTCATCAGGCATCGTGCCTGTAAACACTACCAGCAAAGAGCTATTTATGGATATTCCAAACGAAAAACCTAACCCCAACTGGCTTTATGCCAATACTCATTTGCAAACCTTGGCGGAACATTTATTTGCTGTCGGCTATGTCGCCGAACAACTGCATAGGCGATTGATTGCCGATAAAAACGACCATTCAGAAGCGATTTTTGTGGCTGGATGCTTGCATGATTTGGGCAAGATTGATCCGACGTTTCAGCAATGGGTAATCAACCCGAAGAAAAAAGATTTTGAAGCCGAAGACGGACAACATATTGACGATGCCAAGTTCAGCTTTGATAAGCATCCACGCCATAACGAAATCTCCGTGCTGCTTTATGAATTGCTTGATCCTATTGGCTTTAAAGGCATCAACACCGCCAGCAAAATGGCGATAAAACACGCGGTTTATTGGCATCACGCCAAACCTTACCGCAAAGAAAAAGATTCCGATTTTGCCACTTACGGCGGCATTCATAAAAAACTGTCTGGCAATCTAACCAGCCTTAGCTTTGCAGAATTGCTAGAAAAAGCCCAAAAATTGTTGAAAGAATTAAGCGAAATGGATTGTCGCTATCGCACCATTGCAGACTCGTTCCTTGCCAAAATTTACAGCGAAGAAATCGATTTAGAAGTTTTGATAGCGGATAAAAAAACCAAGCCGCTACCCAGTTACAAATGCTATGAAGATGGAAGCATCGACGACTACCGGAAACAAATCAAAGAAAACGCATTTAATAACATCATACGGGCTTGCGTCATCTCTGCCGACCGCTTGGTTTCCGCGCTGTCCGCAAATGATTTGCACGAATATATCAAATTCAACACATTAGCGAATTTGATTGATGAAACATTGCTACTGGAATCAACGCTTTGCTCACATGTAACAACCAGCTTAACCCGTTTTCCAAGCAGTGAACGTAGCAGAAAACAGCATGAAGTGGCACAAAAACTCAGCGAGCTGCCGGGTGTAGCGGTTCTGGCAGGGCCGGCAGGTTGTGGCAAAACCAAAATCGCTTTGGAATGGGCGATGATGAAAAACGCCCAGCAAATCATTTGGATTTGCCCAAGGGTACAGGTCTGCCAAGGCATATTCGATGATTTAATATCCAATGATTACTTCGAACAATCTTTACCCAGCCTAAAAATCGAAATCAACACAGGCGAGTTTAAATACACCAACGAATGGGGAAAAAACACGCCCGAAGACGGCTATTTTTCCGGCGATATTGTTATCACCACCATTGACCAAGTATTCAGCGCCATCATCACCCACATCAAAGTCAATACGCTCATCAATGTGCTGAATGCCCATATCGTTTTCGACGAATTTCACGAATACATTGCCATGCCCGCATTCAATTTGCTGTTTGCCGAATTGGTGACTTGCAAACAGCAACAAGAAAGCCGCGCCAACACCTTATTAGTATCAGCAACGCCGCATTATTTTTACCTCAAGAATGTGCTTGAGTTGGAGAAAGAAGACGTTATCCCTATGACCAGCTTTAACTCCAGCAGCTACCAGATTGACTTTAAAGTGTTCGATGAAACCCGCCAAGATGACAGCAATCCGCTTTACCAACGCCAAAGCGGCAATGCCATCGTTATCAGCAACACCGCTCAAACCGCCCAACTTAGCTTTATCCGTCATCAAGATGAAAACTCGGTATTGCTACATTCAAAATTCAAAAAAAGCGACAAGCAAATCTGGTTTAACGAAGTGTTTGAATCTTTTAAAAAGGATGGAACGCGCAAGTTTGATGTTTTGCGTAGCGGGCCGATTGTGCAAGCGTCGTTAAACATCACCTGCGATTACATGGTGGCGGAAATCACCACCGCCGAAAATTTCCTGCAACGTTTAGGGTGGCTAGACCGCTTTGGCAACAACACAAACATCAACATCTATAGCATTGCCGTACCCGAACCGATTCACCGAGGCAAAGGTACAGGCTCATCGGCGCGGTTTTTAGCCCGTCAATACAGCTTTGCCGCCACCAAAACGTGGTATCAGTTTTTGCAGGCTGAACAACTGGAAGGCAAAACCATTCAGTTACCGGAACTTTACGCGCTATACCAAAAATTTCATGACTCCGATCTTGCCCAACAAAGCATGGCTTCTGATTTGCTGGCTTGCTTTAAACAGAGTGTGCAATTGATCAGCCAGAAAGTGCTGGACCCAATCACCATTCCAACGAAGAAAACCACCGTTAAAGGGCGCGGCAAAATCAGCAAATCTTCCTTGCGTGGCGATAACCGTTTTGTGCAAATGGCGGTGTGTGATGTCAGCAATCCTGAAAAAATCGACTTCCTTGAGCGCTATGCTTATGAAATGCCGATTAGCGAGCAAGACGAATTCGACAATCTGACGGCTTCGATTGACGAAATTGAAGGTTATGGCGACAGCGACAAAAACCTGTTGGCATATATGAAAAGTAATCATCACCACATTATGAGCTGTACCAAAGCTTTTAAAGACTTCATCTTGCTAAACGAAGCAAGAGACCCTGAATCTCCTATCTACCTGAGTTACACACCCAATGATCTAATTCCAATTAGAGGAGAGAGTGCTCGCCATAGCTATGCTATTTACTATGCCGTGTGCGACAAACAACCAATCGGCGCGATTTCAATCAAACAATTAACATCAACTGAGGAATAAATAATGCAAAAAATTACTGGTATCAAAAGCGTGGACTTTAAAGTTATGGCTTATGGCTATGGTGTGGTCAATTGGAATGGGCCGACTAAATTAGTAGGTGATGATGGAATGGATCAGAATAATCATACACTGCCAAAACTTAGAGGATACAGCAACTTAAGCGGAAAAATTAAAGAAGAAACTGGGTTCAAGTATAAAAAACATGCTTCTGATATAAATTTTGAAGAAACACCTCTTTACATTAGCCAAAATTGCATACGTCATCATTTATTTAGAAATCAAGCTTTTGATTTGCACTTTGCAAAAGATGAAAATGCTCTTCCAGTGTTGGCATCGTTAACTGGCATGATAAGAGGCTATGTTTGTGGCCCCAAAAATGCGTACAAAAGAACCAGTCCACTATTGCTGGAAGATTTTGTAGACCAGTTAGGCAATGGAAACTATGAACAAATGGGACGCTCAGGTTCTAAAGAAAAGGAACTAAATAAAAAAGGCGAGGAAGCCAGCAATTCCCTTTTCTCCAAAACCACCTTCGGCGAAACCGAATACCTCGCTTACGGCTCAATCAGCATTGAACAACTACAGTTCATCTCGCTGGACAAAAAATTTGACCGCGCCGCAATGGTGATTAAAGCAGGTGAAGGCGAAAAAATCGCCGAAGCCGTGCAAGCCTTTATCAAAAGCCTTGACCCATCACGCGAACCCAAAGCGGTTTTCCACCCTAACTATGTCCGGGGCGGTACTATTTTTGAGGAAGGCGAAGTCGGTATTTTGCTGGACAACGAAGCCGTTGATATTTTGGTTAAGGAAACCCTCCGCATGGTCGAAGAACTCAATATCCGCCAAGCCAAAGGCTACATGTACGTTGACAATGTGTTGGTTGATTATAACGACAGCCATAAAATGATGCGTATTAAACGTAGCGAAGGCGACATCTCAGAAACACCAAAAGCACCTTACGCGGTTTATTTCTACGCTAAAAATTAGAAGGAGTACGTTATGACTATGCAAACTGTAAAAATCGTCAGTGATGGCAACGGTCAAGCTGTTTATTTACCCGAAGGGTTTTCTTTTGCAACGCCTGAAGTTTACATTACCAAACAAGGCGAAAATTTGATTATCTCCCCTAAAAAAAATACCTGGGATACGTTTTTCGATACGGTTCCTGCTTTTGATGACGATTTTCTAGCAGACAGGGAAGACAGCCCGCCACAGGAACGCGAGTTTTAGACCATGTTCATGCTGGATACCAATATTTGCATTTATGTCCTAAAAAATCACTCCGACAAGTTGCGGCATAAGTTTAATGCAACCCCGGATTTAGGCATTTCAACCATCGTCTATGCGGAATTGTGTTATGGGATTGAAAACAGCGATAGCCCCAAAAAAGCCGAGCGTTGGCAACAATTAGAGCTTTTTACGCAAAACCTGGACATTATTGACTGGAATAAAGACGCCGCTAAACACTACGGTTCAATAAGGGCGGTATTAAAACAACAAGGCACATTGATTGGTAATAATGATTTGCTGATTGCCGCCCATGCACGAAGTTTAAATGCCATATTGGTGACCTGTCTCTTATACACATCTGACGCTGCCGACGATACTCCTTGTG
>CAWUNX010000222.1:0-6821 GCA_963923905.1 uncultured Methylocucumis sp. | reverse complement strand
ACAAGGAGTATCGTCGGCAGCGTCAGATGTGTATAAGAGACAGTTATTAAATTGTCCTGAAATATGATGCCCGATTTTGCTGTTATCCATTTAGCACTCCAAAATTAGTTTAATAATACAAACGTTAGCCGTAGCGTCCGGTAATATAATCTTCCGTTTGCTTTTTTCTAGGGTTAGTAAACAGCTCACTAGTCGGACCCATTTCAATCAAATCCCCCATATACATAAACGCTGTATAATCTGAAACGCGCGCGGCTTGCTGCATATTATGCGTAACAATGACAATGGTGTATTTTTCTTTTAGCTCATTAATCAGTTCTTCAATTTTTAACGTAGAAATCGGGTCTAAGGCCGATGCTGGCTCATCGAGCAATAACACCTCAGGCTCTATAGCAATGGCTCTGGCAATTACTAAACGCTGTTGCTGACCACCTGACATGCCTAACGCATTATCATGTAAACGGTCTTTCATTTCATCCCATAACGCCGCACCGCGTAGCGCATTCTCAACGGTTTCTTGCAAAATACGTTTATCGTTAATGCCTTGAATTCTTAGACCATAAGCGACATTTTCAAAAATTGATTTTGGGAAAGGATTTGGCTTTTGAAACACCATGCCGACTCGTCTACGCAAATCTGCGACATTGACTGATTTATCATAAATATTTCCGTTATCAAGCAAGATTTTGCCTTCAATCTTCACGCTATCGACTAAATCATTCATGCGATTAATACAACGCAATAAGGTCGATTTACCACAACCGCTAGGGCCAATATACGCAGTCACTTTGCGCTTAGGAATTTCCATATCAATGCCATGTAAGGCTTCCTTCTGACCATAGCTTAACCGTAAGCTTTCAATTTTAATGCTTATCTCTTCCGGTTCGTTGCGAGTCATTCGAGAGTTCAATACGGAACTCATATTGATAGCATGGGTACGGGCTTCTTGTGTGGTCATTTAACTTTCCGTTTCAATAAAAACTGGTCTTAATTTTCTAGCGCTCTGTACTTTTCACGCAAGTGATTTCTAATCAATATCGCCGCTAAATTCAACCCCAAAATGACTAACACGAGTAATAATGAGGTTGCATAAACCAGCGGTCTAGCGGCCTCAACGTTAGGACTTTGAAAACCGACATCGTAAATATGAAAACCTAAGTGCATGAATTTTCGGTCTAAATGCAAGAACGGAAAATTACCATCTAGCGGTAATGTCGGGGCTAATTTAACAACCCCAACCAGCATTAACGGCGCTACTTCACCTGCTGCACGCGCTACGGCTAAAATTAACCCGGTCATAATCGCAGGGCTTGCCATGGGTAAAACAGTTAACCACAAAGTTTCAAACTTAGTTGCGCCTAACGCTAAACTGCCTTCCCTAATCGATTTCGGTATACGCGATAAGCCTTCTTCCGTTGAGACAATCACGACAGGCAAGGTTAGTAGCGCGAGCGTAATCGACGCCCATAACAACCCCGGCGTACCATAAACCGGTGCGGGCAGCGACTCTGGAAAAAATAGCTTATCAATATTGCCGCCTAGAATATAAACAAAAAACCCTAAACCAAATACGCCATAAACTATCGACGGTACACCGGCTAAGTTATTAACGGCAATGCGTATGACACGCGTGATAAAGCCTTGTTTAGCATATTCGCGTAAATAAATTGCCGCAATCACACCAAAAGGCGTCACAATAATCGCCATCATAATAACCATCATGACTGTACCAAAGATTGCGGGGAAAATGCCGCCTTCGGTATTGGCTTCGCGTGGGTCATCAGCTAAAAACTCGGCTAATTTTTCGCCATAATGACCTAGCTTTGCAAAAAAATTCATGCCATTAGGGCGGTAAATTCTAACCACTTTTGCTAACGGAATATCAACTTCACTACCGGCATCAATTTTGACTGATAAGCTGTATTCTCTAATCTTGACATACAAGTCATTAACTTCGCTTTGAATGTGCTGATAGCGCGCTTCAAGCTCCGTTTTTTCTGTATTAAAAGTCTGCTCAGAACTTGAATTCCACTCATTATTGAGCTGCAATTTTTTTTGCTTTAAACGTAAGCGCTCCAGCTCATAATTAATGCCGCCAATCTGTTTCTTTTCTAAATAGGCAATTTCGTCGAAAATCGCTAACGCTTGTTCTAGTTTTTCTTCGGCAACCGGCCAGGCTTGTTCACCACTAGCAATAACGTTGCCATTTTGTTTAACAGCCGTCAATTGTCCGTAAAAATTACCCCACTCACGGCGCTCAATCGCTAACATGGTTTCAGGATACGTCTCACTGACGACATGTCTTTGCTCAATCCAGCGAAAATCCACGCCTGTCACATCACGATTACCGACTTTCACCAGATACTGTACCAAGCTATCTTCGCCAGCCGCCATCTCATGCCCAGCCGCTTTTGCCATGGTTGCCGAGGTTTCCGTCACATCGACTAACTCGCCAATAATTGTCTTGGCTTCTGAGCCTTGTTCACGGTAGCTAAATTGTGCGACTTTAGCCGGCCAAAAATGGCTAATGCCGCGTATAGCAATCAAACCCACGACGACAACCACCATAATTAAACTTAAGCTAACCGCAGCCGCATTAAACCATATCCACGGGGCTCCACTTTTAAACCAATTTTTCATAACGAACTATATTTTTCGCGTAAGCGTTGACGAATAACTTCTGCTAAGGTGTTGAACAAAAAAGTAAAAGCAAACAAGACTAAAGCAGCTAAAAATAACACGCGATAATGCGTGCTATCGACTTCTGATTCTGGCATTTCCACTGCAATATTGGCCGCTAAGGTACGCATACCTTGAAATAAACTCATATCCATCACCGGGGTATTACCAGTCGCCATTAATACAATCATGGTTTCCCCCACTGCACGACCAAAACCTATCATAATCGCCGAAAAAATACCTGGGCTTGCCGTTAATAACACGATTTTAGATAAGGTTTGCCAAGGTGTCGCGCCTAATGCCAGCGAACCTACGGTTAAATGTTTGGGCACACTAAAAATAGCATCTTCAGCGATTGAAAAAATAGATGGAATGACGGCAAAGCCCATAGCAATCCCCACCACCATAGCATTGCGTTGATCATAGGCAATACCTAAGCTATTTTTCATCCATTCTCTTAAGCTGCCATTAAATAACCCCGATTCCAGCGGCATACTAATTTGAAACGCTAACCAACCGGCTGCAAGAATAACAGGAATCAATAGCAGACCATCGCTACCTTCTGGAATTTTAGCCAACAATGCTTTAGGCATGTATTGCCAATAATACGCAAACAGTAAAATGACTACCGGCAATAGCAGCAAAAACGTAAAAATTCCGGCTAAACGCTCTTCAATAAACGGCGCTAACCATAATCCGGCTAAAAAACCTAAAATCACAGTCGGCAATGCCCCCATGATTTCTATCGACGGTTTTACGATTTGACGCATACCCGGCGCCATAAAATAAGCTGTGTAAATTGCGCCCATTAACGCCATAGGAATAGCAACTAACATAGCATAAAACGCAGCTTTTAACGTGCCAAATACCAATGGTACAAAACTATATTTAGGCTCAAAATCACTATTTGATGCTGACGATTGCCAAACATAATCAGGTTTAGCATAGCTTTCATACCAAACAGCCTGCCATAACGATTTAATCGATACTTCTGGATGCTCGTTATTCAACTGCCAAAACTGAATTTGATTATCGCCGGTTTCAACTAATAATGCATTCGCTCTAGGTGCTAAGGCCAAAGCAGTTAACTGATTAGCGGCATGTTCGGTGATTAATTGCTTCTCTGAAGTCGAATGATAAACAGCAAAATTGCCTAACTCATCGGCAATCACAAAACCTTTGCGGCGCTGCTCGGAAAAAATTTGCGTCACCGCTTTATCCGATACTTTGAACTCACGAATTTTTTCAAAACTTGAGCGATTTTGTTCATTACGAACTTGGGACCATTGCGTTACCAAGCCGGTTGAATCGCCAACCATTAACGACAAATCGCCGTTCAGGAAATTAATCGCTGTGATGCGTTGGTCAGAAGGGACTACATTAACCGCTTGTTTTAGCGACGGCGCTGTTTTGTCACTGACATCGTAGGAAGCAACACGACCATTCGCGCTGACTACAAATAGCTGCTGCCCGTCTTTATCGATTAACAAGCGCGTCACACCTTCACCGGGTAGATTTAACACGCCATCGGTACGTTTTAAACTGGTTTCATCGGCAAATAACGACTGCTCTTTTTCAAAACTGACTAAACGAATATGCTCAGCGGTTTTAGCTGCTAGCGTAGTGGACTCTTCACCGAGCTGTGCAGTTATTTGCTCTAATTTAGCACCGGACTCGTCAACGATTAATGCTTCTTCACCTAAGGGGTAGAGTAAACTGGGTTGTATGGTTCTAACATTATTGTTAAACGTTACCCCATACTCTTGTTTGACAATCACGGCTTTGCCATTCGATAAGCCATATACAACAGCGCCACTATTGACAGGACTGGCTTGAGCAAAGCTGGTAATCGTTGCGTCGCTTGGCAATTTAACGTTTTCAGTTAAAACGGTTTTACCGGTCGCTACATCGAAAAAAATAACCTGACCATTATCCGTAAAGCGTGCGGCTAATTGATTTTGCTCTTCCATATCTAACAACAGCGTTTTTCCTATAGTTGCTTCCGGCAACGCATAAGACCTTAACTGTTTAGCACTAGCGGGCAAAAATAATGGAAATACCACATACAACAAATAGAAAAAAATCATCACTACCGCAGCAATAACTCCCATGCCGCCGGTCACTACACTGATACGAGCCAATAAATCTAAGGCGGAACGCCATTTTTGGTAATATTGATTGCCTGATTGTTGCATAACTGTGGGTTTTATTAGCTTTTTAAAAGCGGACGATTTGATTATAAAAACGGTTTATGACAATGATATAACAACTGCATAAAAAACGGCCAAGACTTGTTATACAAATCTTGGCCGTTTTAGCTATGAGAAGGTAATGATGGTTAATAAAAACGTACTAATTACTGAATACCTTTAAGCGCTTTTTCAACTACTTTAGCCGGTAATGGAATATAACCGTCTTTAACAACGACTTCTTGGCCTATTTTAGACAAAACCATTTTCAAAAACTCGTTTTCTAACGGTGGTAAAGGCTGATTCGGTTTTTTGTTGACATAAATGTATAAAAATCTGGATAACGGATATTTACCCGCTAAAGCATTTTCAGGCGTAGGCTCAACAAAATCCTGGCTACCTTTTTTCGCTAACGGCACGGTTTTTACGCCTGATGTGACATAGCCTAAACCAGAATATCCAATACCATTAACCGAAGTCGTTACTGACTGCACAACCGACGCAGAGCCAGGTTGCTCATTGACATTATTTTTGAAATCGCCTTTACATAAAGCGTGGTGCTTGAAATAACCGTAAGTGCCCGATACTGAGTTGCGACCATATAACTGAATCGTCTTGGTTTTCCACGCATCAATACCTAAATCACCCCAAGTTTGTATATCTTTTTCATAACCGCATTTACGCGTAGATGAAAAAATCGCATCGACTTGATCCAACGTCAAGCCTTTAATTGGGTTATCTTTATTAACAAACACCGCTAAGGCATCAACGGCTACTGGAACGGCTGTCGGTTTATAACCGTATTTTTTCTCAAACGCTTCTAATTCATCGTCTTTCATCTCACGGCTCATAGGACCTAAGTTAGCCGTACCTTCAGTTAATGCCGGTGGCGCAGTAGACGTACCAGCTGCTTGAATTTGAATATTTACATTGGGATAAATGCGTTTAAATTCCTCTGCCCATAACGTCATTTGATTGGCTAAGGTATCAGAACCTACGCTGCTTAAGTTACCGGATACCCCGCTGACTTTTTTATACTCTGGCACCGCTGGGTCAACTTGTGTGACTGCGTGGGCAGAATAAGTAGTTAATAATGCGCAAGTGACACTCGCAAACATTAGCAAAGGTTTAATATTTTTCGCAAAGCTCATGAATTATTCTCGTTAAATTAAACACACCATAACTGTGGTAAACGCTATTATAAACGACAGCTACCTATATTGGGTTATTTGTTACTGGCAAGTAGATTGCTAACTGCTTAACACCAATAAAAATCAATGTTATACGAGAAATATGACAAAATTATGAAATAAAATTTAAAGACTGCACGGGCTTATTTTTTTAACCAACGCCGCCCTAAATATACACTTGTGACTTCGACATAACGATAAGACAGATGAGCGAGGCTTAAAGACAGTAACACCGTGACAAACCAGCCGAAAAACCAAAGACTTAATCGATTTAACTGAATAGCGTCTGCTAAGCTTAACAACCACGGCGTTATCCACATTAATACCAACATGTGCAGTAAATACACGCTATAAGACACCTTGCCCAAATAACGTAATACGTTATTAGATAAAAACGCTTGTGCTGTTTTAGACGCTAATACCGACAGCAGCAACAACCCGGCTCCTGCCCCAGTTGCAAGCCATAATCCAGTATCGTTTAACACGTTATATAAACTATCAGCTGCGGTATACAACAAAAAACCTAATAGCCATAACCAAGCTTGCACACGGCGTTGCTGTGCTAAAAAGGCCATTACACATCTACCATATTTTGCAATCAATAGACCTAGCATAAAATGCAAGGCAAAAGGCGAAACATTGGCAAACATAACAATAAATACTGTAAAAAACACCAGCCACCGCCAGCTTCGTTGCAGTAATAACAGCGCTAAGGCTATTTCCGAAATTTAAAACCCCCAGTCTTAAAATTTAAGAAGGGTGA
>CAWUNX010000221.1:0-6821 GCA_963923905.1 uncultured Methylocucumis sp. | reverse complement strand
CAGTTGAACTTTAGAGTTAGTTTAGACTATTTGATGATTTATGCACCAACGCCACTTTATTAAGTTAATTATAATTTTAACTATACTTATGACTTATAAAAAACCTATGCAATTGAATTTTTCTGCCATTAGTGAGGCTACGTCTATGAATCTTCCTCTATCCGCTGTAGAGTCAACTACTGGCTGTTTGGCTAAAGCGCGTGGCGTAAGACTTGCAAAAATATACGCTAAGCGGCCAATTTTTCGTTTTATAAACGTAGGCTATTGTATGGCATTCTTCGCTATACTCATTATGGCAAACCCAATGCGACGCAATGCGGTACTCTTTAGCAGGCAAAACGTATCAATTCTGAGTATAACTACGCTGTGTTATCTGGTGTTTTTTAACGCTTCGATGGGTTTCGCGGCAGAGCTTTCAGAGTCAGATATTCGGCGGATTGTTGCGCCGATGTTGCAAGAAAAAGATGAAAAAATTAAACAGCTAGAAGCGCGTATTAAGCAGCTAGAGCAACAGTCGCCACAGATTAATAATTCACAACCGGCCATACAAGACTCATCGACTAGCAAGGCTGAGGTAACGCCTAATCCTATTAGTGCAACAGCCGTTACCGCCAAATCTACTCAACAACCGAATACTAAATCAATAGTGCATTCAGAGACGACTCTTTTAAGCAAAGAATTATCGGCGCTACATGAAGAAGTCGATAAATTAAAAGAAACCGCACATGAAAATGGCTTAGTGATTAGTGGTTTTTTTGATATTAACGCTAAAACGGATAATTCAACCGAGCAGACCTTTAGCGTAGGCTCTATTGAGCTAGACTTAGAATACGATTATTTTGATGAAATCGCCGCCAGTGCCGCTGTCGTGCTTTGCGGCAATTCGTCTGGGATTGACCCGGTAAGCTTTCCTTCTGCGCCTGTCGCTGTATCTTGCGGCGGTAGCGGGCCGGGTGGCATAGGGGCGGGGCCGGCTGGGTTTGCTGTAGCATTTGTCGATTACCATCGTTTTGACCACAGCATCCCACCACGCGGTCGTATTTTTAATAACCAAGGCTTTCATATACAAGCAGGCTGGTTTGATTTACCTTTTTCTAACGATTATCAAAACTATGCCAATAAAGACAGAGTGACGATTACTGCACCGATTACCACTACGCGTATGCAATTTGGTGGTTTTAATGGCGATGGACTTAGAACGTACGGCAGTTGGAAAATGCTCAATTATTCTGTTTTCTTCACCGATGCGATGTATGCTGCAAGTGGTTCATCGGTTGGTGGTAGATTGGGTTTGATGTTAGCTAATAATGCTTACCGTCTACACGGTGGTCAGCAAGAAGGTATAGAAGTCGGTATTTCGCATTTAAGCGATTTAGATTATGCCAATAATTTACGCAACGCCGTGTACGGTGTTGATTTTAGTTTTGGTTATCGTTTTCTACGCTTGCAAAGTGAATTTATGTGGCTTAGACCGCAAGACCATTTTGTTTATGAGGATGCGGGAGTCAGCCAAGATTTTGGTTATGCTAACGAATTTGGTTATCACACTACGGTAATAACAGCCTTAGAACAATGGTTAAAAAAGCCAGTATTCGCGTTTATACGCTATGCGCGGTGGCAGCCTAAGCATCGTATGGCATTTGATTACGATGGTAGTTTAGTCGGCGTTAATCCTGTCTCATTACTCTCGGTAGGTTTAAATTATCAGTTTAATGATTATATGCGTTTTAAATTTGAATATACTGATTCTCTGGGTACGGATACGGATGAGCGTTATTTTGATAAACAACTGGGTATTGCCCAAATGGTTATTTCTTTCTAACTATGACTAAATTTAGCCACTCCACCATTTTCTACGCGCTATTGTTAAGCGCAAGTCATTCAACCATTGCGGAAGAACCTAAGCATTACCATCACATTAATATGCACACGCCGGTGGCTAAGTGTAATGACTGTCACATTGAGACGCCTTTAGCTAAGCTTGATAATAGCGAGCTATTTTTGAGTAAAAACCATGTAGATGATAACAATGCCTTCAAACAGAACGGGATTGCGATGTGTTCGTCATGTCATGACCCGGAAAATGGACATAAAGTAGGACTTAACATAGACTTCACGCTTCCAGCTGACTTGCCGTTGTCTTTGGATAACAAGCTGACCTGTTTAACCTGTCACTATATGCATGGCGATTTAGCCAGCGAAAGACCACAAGCGAGTTATAGTTTTATGGATACCCTAACCGATGCCGAGCGCTTACATAAAAGCTTTTTACTACGCCGCAGTAACGTAGACGGCGAGTTGTGTTTTGTTTGTCATAACGTTTCCCAAGAGGCTCACTAATGCTGACTATCCCGCCTAATCGTCGTCAAATCTTTATTAAAAAAGCGTTTCAACGTCGTTTTATTGTAAGTGTCTTGCTGTTAATTATGGCTTCGGGATTAGTTTCTGGGCTATTAACGTATTGGTTAGCAGGCAATGATTTACACGCACAAATGCAAACCGCTCACGCCAGTATTGCGTTAGCGGAGCAGCGCTTAAGCTTAGCGCTGTTAATGGGCACGCTGAGCGCTGTGTTCATTACCGGAGTGGCAACTGTCTATATCGTGTTATATGCTAGCCATAAAATCGCAGGCCCCTTATACCGGTTTGAAAAAATATGCGAGCAAATAGGCAATGATGAGCTGGATATTGTGATTTCGTTACGCGAGCATGATCAATTACACGAGTTAGCCCAAGCGTTTGCGATTATGCTCGATAAGCTCAGTTATCGAAAACGCTTACAAAAGGAGCGGATTGCTCAGTTAACACAGTTACTCTCTGAGCTGCAACGCGATGAGCAGTTGCAGACCCAACAGGCCGCCTTGTTAAACGAAATTACCCAGACACTTAAACAATTACAATAATAAAACACTGTCGTTAACAAACACTCAACTCGACACTCTATAACTCAGATCAGGTTATAACCATGTATATCAGTTTTAAACAGCGAATTTTATTAGGATTTCTTAGTTTAGTCGCGATGATGGGGATTATTATCGCTATTAGCTTATTTCAGTTTAATAAAGCCAGAATCTCCAGTACTGAGCTTAATGAAGGTTTGCTACCAATCGCGCTAGCAGCACAAACAATGGCGTTAGATATTTTACAAGTACAACAATTTTTAACCGATGTTTCCGCGACGCATAATAAAGACAGCTTTATTGAAGCCGAATCTTATGCAAGCGATTTTAAACGGCAAAAAGCTGCGTTAGAGGCAATGCCTGCTCTATCTGATGACAAGAAAGCGGAATTGGCAAAAATTAGTACAGCGTTTGATGTGTATTATGCCGTGGGCAAAAAAATGGGCACTGTCTACATCGAGCAAGGTATTGAAGCCGGTAATGTCATGATGGCTGAGTTTGATGCTGCGGCTGAGCAATTAACTCAAGCGATGGTCAGATTTAGAGACAGTGCGATTGAGCAGGAAACGCAAACCGTTCATGAGTTAAGCGAGGGTACGACTAGCGCTACGCAAAATATTATCATTGCATCGCTTTTGATTGTGGCCGCTAGTGTTTTGATTTCGTATTATTTAACCCGTTATCTGTACGCACAATTGGGTATTGACCCGTTTTACGCTAAAGGGATTGCCAAAGAAATTGCCAAAGGTAATTTTGCCCGCGAGATTCAAACCGAGCCAGGCGATAAAGATAGCTTATTATTTGCGATTAAACAAATTCAGCAGTCGATAAACAGCTTTATTGCAGCCTTAGAGCTGATGATGAAAAAGCACGATGAGGGTTGGATTTGGGAAACGATTGATGCGGCGCAATTTCCCGGCGCGTATGGGCGCTTAGCCAAAGATATTAACGGGTTAGTCAGAAGCCATATCGATGTAAAAATGCAAGTGGTTGATGTGATTACGGGCTATGCCAAAGGTGATTTTACGATGGACATGACTCGTTTGCCGGGCGATAAAGCTAAAATTAGTAATGCAATAGATGATGTTAAGAAAACCTTATTACAAGTCAGTACCGAAATAGAAATGTTAGCGTCTTGTGGTGCCAAAGGTGATTTTAGTAAGCGCGCAGATGCCTCGCGTTTTGAATATGTGTTTAAAGAAATCATTAATGACTTTAATTCCTTAGTTGAGACCTGTGATACCGGTTTTAATGAAATTATTGGCGTCACGCATTCTATGTCACTCGGTGATTTAACCCATACGATTGATAAAGAGTATCCAGGTACGTTTGGCCGGGTGATTTCGGGCATTAATGCTACCGGTGAGCACTTAAAAAGCTTAGTCAGCGATATTAAGACGGCTACCGGTACGATTAACATGGCTGCCAAAGAAATTGCCTCTGGCAATAATGACTTATCGCATAGAACCGAAGAACAAGCCGCAAGCCTTGAACAAACCGCCGCCAGCATGGAGCAATTAACCTCGACCGTGCAGGCCAATACCGAACATGCCAAACAAGCGAATGTATTAGCGCGCAATGCGGCTGAAATTGCCGATAAAGGCGTGACCGTGATGGGTGAAGTGGTTAAGACCATGGAGTCGATTAACGAATCCTCTAATAAAATTGTCGATATTATTTCTGTGATTGATAGTATTGCGTTTCAAACCAATATCTTAGCGTTAAATGCTGCCGTAGAAGCGGCACGAGCCGGCGAGCAAGGACGCGGCTTTGCTGTGGTCGCGTCTGAAGTCAGAAATTTAGCACAACGCGCAGCACTAGCCGCTGGTGAAATTAAAACCTTAATCGGCGATTCGGTGGAAAAAGTCGAAGATGGTAGTAAGCTGGTGTTAAACGCTGGTAACACTATGGAAGAAATCGTTAATTCGATTCGCCGCGTCACGTCCATCATGAATGAAATCGCGGCCGCCTCAGTAGAGCAAACCTCAGGTATTCAACAAGTTAATCAAGCGATTGCACAAATGGATGATGCAACGCAGCAAAACGCCGCCTTAGTGGAGCAAGCAGCCGCAGCGGCAGAGTCGTTAGAAGAGCAAGCCAATAATTTATCAGCGACTGTTGAGCAATTTAAGGTTGAGCAAAATGCCAGTAGAGCAGCTTCTCATAAACCCGGTGTGCCTACGCCAAAATTAGCAGCACCTGCTCCTGCTGCTAAAATTCAAACCTATAAAGGCAAGTCAGCACCAGTGGCACAACGCGCCGATGCTGATGAATGGGAAGAGTTTTAACTATTGCAATTCTTGTAGATGTGTTTACGCACGGTGTGGATAAACGTAGTAAGGCGGATTCGCCGATAGGCAATCCGCCATTTTGGAGTTACGCCGATGGCTACTCTTAATGCAACACCTCTTCGACTAACCGACCGCTGTCCATGACGAATAAGCGGTCGCAGTGTTTAAAGTATTTTTCATCATGCGTGACAACGATAAGGGTTTTTCCTTGTTGTTTTAGCTTTTGCAAAATCACTTCGTAGAAAAATAAACGGAATTCTGGGTCTTGGTCGGCGGCGACTTCATCAAACACATAAATCGCTTTGTCTTCGAGTAATGAAATAATTAACGCGAGGCGTTTTTTCTGCCCGGTCGATAAATTAGTATTAATAAATTGGCCGGCCTTATAACCGGTTTTATGTTCTAGCCCCATCAATTCTAAATACTCGTTAACTTTGCCACTATCAACGTCTTGTAAACCATACAAGCGGTCGAATAAATGGAAGTCGGTAAATATAATCGCGAATAACTGACGGTAATTGGTTAATAAGCGGTTATCAATGCTGTGACCATCGACGCGGATGCTGCCGGTGTCAGGTTCGTATAAACCGGTTAACAATTTTAAAAACGTCGATTTACCACTGCCATTACCGCCACGAATAAAAATTAACTCACCGCGTTTAATATTTAAATCGAAAGGCCCGACCGAAAAGCCTCGGCTTTGTTCGGTATCAGGATAATGAAATACCACTTTGCTTAACATTAACTGGTCAAAATAATTCGGTGCTGAAAAGGCTTCGCGCGCCGGTTCGGTGACTTCTTGTGCTGCGATGAGCTTATTTTCTAACTCGCGTAAAAAATCGACGGCGACATTGGCTCTGGCAACGCTAGGTATCATGTCTAAAACAATGACTAAAGGGCCTATGATGTATAACACCGACGTCGTGACCGACATGATTTCATCGCCGTTAATCTGCGTGATTTGCGGCAGCAAAAAGACAATCGCTGCCATTAAGATATAAAAATAATTTTGCGCATAAAGCTGCACATTCACTATCGTTATATCGGCTGCTAGGTTTTGTTGTAGCGTGTCTTCTGACAGCGGGTCCATATAATTCACGCATAAATCATCGCTTTTAGTACGATTCATTTTTAGCTCGTTAAAACCGTTTATCACATGCTGCATATATTCTAAATACTCGCCTTCTTTGGTCAGCGCTTGCTGCAAGGATTTATGCAACGATTTCAACATGATTTGCACGCTAACCATCGAACAAAGCATACAAATAAATACTAAAACAAACGCCATCTTAGAAATAGTAGCGATATAAACAAAACTAAAGATAAGTAATATCGTGACCGGAAAACCTTCTGCCAGTTTATGCGCACCATGCGAGATTAGCTCGGTCTTTTCTGATAATACCGATAGGATTTGTGCTTTACCAATATCTTCAAAGGCTAGTAGTTTTAATTCTCTGACTCTGGACAATACGCGTCGACGATACTGATAAATACTGGTTTGCACTAAGTTGCTAATTTTATGGGTAATATAGCGGCGAGATAAAAAATACAACGCGATTAATAATAAGAAAATAAGAAATAAACGCGCATCTAATTCGGGATTATCAAAATCTTTAGCCGCATCATTAAT
>CAWUNX010000220.1:0-6835 GCA_963923905.1 uncultured Methylocucumis sp. | reverse complement strand
TTTATATTGCGAACGCGGCATTATGGTGAATGACACCATGCAAACGTATGACCCTAGTATTTACGCGGTGGGCGAATGCGTGCAACATCGCGGCGACACGTTTGGCTTAGTTGCACCGTTATTTGAACAGGCTAAGGTGTGCGCAAACCATTTAAGTGCGCATGGCGTCGCGATGTATCTTACTGTGCCAACGGCCACTAAATTGAAAGTGACGGGCATTAATTTATTTTCACTCGGTAATTTTTTAGGTGATAACAATAGCGAGCAGATTGTATTTACCGATACCGAGTTAGGCGTTTATAAAAAATTAGTGATTCATCAAGGTAAGCTAGCCGGCGCGGTGTTGTATGGTGATACGGCAGACGGTCTGTGGTATCAAGAACTCTTAGAGCAAGGTTGTGATATTAATCCTATGCGCGAAAATCTGATTTTTGGTCAGGCTTATGCGATGTAACTCATTATGTGCGAGATAAAGCATTCACTTTGATTCTTTCTGCGCATACACACTTAAACACACTCTCTTATGACAGTTACTATTAAAACTACTTGTCCTTATTGCGGCGTTGGCTGCGGTGTTAATGCGACGGTTGATGACATAACTCGCACTGTTAAGATTCAAGGTGATAAAACGCATCCCGCCAATTATGGTCGTTTATGTTCTAAAGGCTCAGCGTTAGGAGAGACGGTCGGTTTAGCTGAACGTTTGCTTACGCCTAGAGCTTATGGTCAAGATACCGATTGGGAAACGGCATTATCATTAGTCGCACGCACGTTTAGCGAGACTATTAACCGTTATGGCAAGCATTCAGTCGCTATCTATGGATCGGGGCAATTATTGACTGAAGACTATTATGTCGCCAATAAGCTGATGAAAGGCTTTATCGGCAATGCTAATTTAGATACTAATAGCCGTTTGTGCATGTCATCATCCGTTGCCGGGCATAAACGCGCGTTTGGTGCAGATACCGTACCCGGTTGTTACGAAGATTTTGAATATGCCGATATGATGGTATTAATCGGTTCTAATACTGCCTGGTGTCATCCGGTGAGTTTTCAGCGGATTCGCGCCGCGAAAGACGCTAATCCTAACTTAAAAATCGTTGTTATCGATCCGCGCCGTACTGCGACCTGTGATATTGCTGATTTGCATTTACCGTTAGCCTCAGGTAGCGATACGGCATTATTTAACGGCTTACTCGCCTATCTTGAACTCAATGGGCATGTCGATAATGCGTTTATTGCTGCGCATACCGAGGGCTTCTCTGAGGCACTTACAGTCGCTAAAGCGAATGCCGATTTAATGCAAATTAGCGAACGCTGTTTATTAAATCCTGACGATATTATCTTGTTTTATCGCTGGTTTGCACAAACTGAAAAGGTGATGAGTTTATACAGTCAAGGTGTTAATCAATCAACATCTGGAACAGATAAAGTTAATGCCATTATCAACTGTCATTTAGCGACTGGGCGCATTGGCAAGCCCGGCATGGGACCGTTCTCGTTGACCGGGCAACCGAATGCTATGGGCGGCAGAGAGGTAGGTGGGTTAGCGCATCAACTCGCCGCGCACATGGATTTTAGCAACGCTAACGATGTTCAGCGCGTAGCGAGATTTTGGCAAACAGGCAGCATCGCAAAGGCTGGCGGTTTACCGGCAGTGAGTTTATTTGACGCGATATACGATGGTTCGGTAAAAGCAGTCTGGATTATGGGGACTAACCCTGTCGTCAGTTTGCCTAATGCCGATAAAGTCAAGCAAGCGCTTAAGCAGTGCCCATTTGTCGTCGTTTCGGATTGTATTGCTCAAACCGACACTACTGCGTTAGCCCATGTCTTATTGCCGGCACAAGGTTGGAGCGAGAAAAATGGCACGGTGACCAATTCTGAACGCCGTATTTCGCGTCAGCGCAGTTTATTTAAGCCTGCTGGGCAAGCTATGCCAGATTGGTGGATTATTTCCCAAGTTGCGCAACGGATGGGCTATAAAGACGCGTTTAATTATCACAGCGCGGCGCAAATATTTCGCGAACACGCCGCGTTATCAGGTTTTGAAAACACCGTTGAACATGGTCTGCGTGATTTTGATATTTCCGGTTTAGCCGGGCTTAGCGATGTTGAATATGACGCGTTAACGCCTATGCAATGGCCTATTAACGCCGAAAATCCCACAGGTAAAGCACGCTTTTTTGCCGAGGGTGGTTATTTTACCGCTAGCGGCAAAGCACAATTTATTGCGATTAAACCCACAGCACCGATTCATAGCCCTTCTAACGACTATCCCTTAATTTTAAACACTGGCCGCATCCGCGACCAATGGCATACGATGACGCGCACGGCGTTAGCCTCCAAACTTAACCTGCATAAGCCAGAGCCCTTTGTCGAAGTGCATCCCAGTGATGTTCAGCGTTACGGCTTAGTCGAGCAAGGCTTAGCGAAGCTGACCACCGCTTGGGGTAGTATGTACGCGCGGGTGCATAGCACGACCGCGCAAAAAGTCGGCAACGTCTTTGTGCCCATGCATTGGACTGAGCAATATGCCAGCTTTAGCCGCATGGGTGCGTTAGTGAATCCGGTTGTTGATGCCATCTCTAAACAACCCGAATGCAAACATACCCCGGTGCGCATTCAAGCCTTTAAGCCCGTATGGCAAGGTTTTATTATAAGCCGACAAGCCGTGCCTTTGTTAACAGATGATTACTGGGTTAAGATAAAAGGAGAAGATTATTACCGCTATGAATTAGCAGGCAATACAGCCGTTTCAGATTGGTCAGCATGGCTTAGACAGCGCGTGAATGACCCTAACCACTCATGGCAAGAATATCAAGATGTTGCAACAGGCTTGTATCGTGCTGCACATTTTCATGAAGGCGACGTCAAAACGATTGCCTTTATCAGCGCTCAAGGCTCGTTACCGGAACGTGCATGGTTATGTAGTTTATTTGGCAAAACACACTTAAACGCCGAAGAACGCCGAGGCTTATTAACGGGAAAACCGCCTAAAGATACGCCAGATACAGGAGCTATTATTTGCGCGTGTTTTAATGTCGGTGAAAAAACCATCCGCCAAGCCATTAAAGACTTAGGGCTAAAATCACATTTAGATGTTGGACAATGCTTAAAGGCCGGGACGAATTGTGGCTCGTGTATATCGGAGATAAAGGAATTATTGGCAGATGTTGAATCAGTTCAAAGCTAGCTTTGGGTTTCAAAATATGTTTTAGATGCCAGTAATTGGTTAAGTTCTTCGCACGCTTTATTACATCCCGTGGATTCAACTCTGAAGTGCATCTAGCCATATTTTTTTAAACGTTTGGGCGATTATTTTCCAATCATACTGGTTTTGTAAAACATTGGCGTGAGCTAACCGACCAAGTTGCGTGCGTTTTTGTTGGTCGTGCAGCAACAGTGTTAGGGCTTGGCTTAAATCGCTAGCACATAAATGACCGCCAATACGGTTAACACCAACATGTATTATGTCGTCAACAGGTTCTAGCAGTAAGGCTGAATTATGCCAAAGTTCAGCGCAGGCACTGTGTTTAGGCATAATTTGCGCGGCAGGTGCGGCAGCAGCATGTTCAAAAGCGACTAAGCCAAAACCTTCTGACCATGCGCTGTTAATACCACAATCGGCCGCATTATAAACCAAGTTTAAATACTCATCCGTTAACGGTGTCTGGCTATCCCTAAGCCAAAGCACCTGTTTTTCAATACCTAACTGCTGTGTCATCTGTTCTAAATCACGTGCTTTAATGTGATGATTGGCGGTGAGTAACAAATAACACGGCTCTGCGACACGATGATAAAACGCGGCAAAACCTTGAATGCTAATATCGATGCGCTTACGGACGGTAATACGGTTACCGTTCAGTGCAATAAACGCCGTCATTAATTCTGGTCGATTAGGAAATAATAATGAGCGCGCAGTCAGTTTAGCTTGTTGATAATCTGGACATAATGGATAAAAACGCTTTCTATCTATACCATGCGCAATCACGGCAATATCGCAAGGCAACTTTATTCCGCTATTACTCATTAAGTGTGTTAACACCTGTTTGCCGTGCTGGGTATATGCGATTAACCGGGTACAAAACGCTAATGCGCTTAAGGTTTCATGTCGCAATTCTATGCTGTCTAGCGGCAGGTAAGCGACGATTTTAGGTGTGATGGCGAGTGTTAAACATAGTTTTTGCACATGCTCTAAATACCAAGGATCATGCAAGACGAATAATAGTTTTGGCTTTAATTGTGTTAAAAGTTTAGCTAATTGTTTAAGCCCTAAACGGTCAAAAGGGCTGGCAACGCCATGGCGCGTGTAAGTCAAGGCAGGGACGGGCTGGTGGTTCGCTAAGGTTAAATGGTGTAAATCAAAACTATCAGCGAGATAAGGCAGTAGACTATCGAGGACTCGCGCATAACCAGAGGCGCGTGCGCCCTCGCCAATAGCGAGGACGCAAAAAGAGTTTGAGTGACAGGGCATTAAAGATCGTTAATTGATTTGATGAGAGTCAATTACATAACGAGTGCCCGATGTTTGTAGGTTAAATTCTACGTTTAATGTCGTCGCCATCGGTGCAGAATCAGAGTATGCAACATAATTATAAACTTCTAACGCCGAGCCACGTACTCCACCGAAGAAACCTACAAAAATTAGATTAGCGGGGTGCAAGGTTAGTCTTGAGTTACCAATAACACTACCTGGGTCGCTATCGTCTATCCACTCTCTAAAGACTTTAGCGGCGCCTGCATTAATTAATATCTCGGCAAAATCATCGGTAGGCACAGAATTCCATTCGCCATTATAACTTGCTAAAACCAATAGATTAGGATTAATAGCAAAGCCAGACGCGTTAATTTCTCTTGCCATGTTATTCCAAAAATCAGTGAATTCATACCACCAACTCTCTGCGTTATAACCAAATTGCCGATTAAACAAAGGCTCTGCCATTAAATCGTTGCCATCTAAAATTAATATATTAAAGCCCATATTGCCGCTAGCAGGTGAAGGTCTTAACGATTTATTGTTGAGTTGAACAAAGGGGCGTTCTGGTGTGTGTTCTTCAGGATGTGAGAAAACGGTCGATGTTATCGTTAACAAGGGTTTTATTTTAGGGCCAAATTCATTCCAGGCTTGCTCGATAACTGATCTTTTGTTGCCTGCTAATTCCCATATTCCACTGACTCTAAAATCAGTATTGGTAGGGTCTAATTTTGCGCTTTGCACCCATTCGAGGAATGCGCCTGAGGTTGCCGATGTGTCTGGGGCAAATGGATTTGCAGACGCTAGTTTAGCGGCTAATGCAGTGTCTCCACCTCTTGATGAAACACGAACTTTAGTGTTAGCAGTATAACTACGCCATGTTTCACTGGCTTTAAATTCCGCATCGATTGAGATCCCAGCGAATAATGCATTGTAAGAAGCTTTGGCTGACGCTGAAATCGCTTCGCTAGACATACCTGAGGTTGAACTAGTAGTAGCGCCATAGGTTAAGGCTGCACCAGGGAATGCGCGCGTCACAAAGTAGGCACCGAAGCGGTTAAAAAAGTCTTCAAAAGGTTTTATATCTTGCGGGTTTACCGTACTAGGTAAAGCATCTATAGCTGCTTTAAATTCAGTTGTTAAATAAGCTTCATGCCCTGGTTGATACTGAAATATGCCTAAGGAACTGAAGAATTTTTTATATGAGTATTTTTGTTCAACAGTTGTGGACGAGTCGGTTTCAAAGCTGGATTGCACTTCACCCGAAAAACCGCCGTAATGCGCTGAAATACCTAAGTGAGCTGAGATAGAGCGCTGAAAATCGCTTCGTGTTTGTCCGTAACCCTCTACAATAAAGGTATCGGTGCCTTCTAACCAATTTACGATTACAGGTACTTCAACTTCAGTGCCAAAAAAATCAATTTTTTTAGTGGGTATAGAGCTAAAGTCAAAAAGTGGTCCTAGTAATGATACCGATGATGATGGGCCAAAAATATTAAACCCCTGACCAACGGCTAATGCTTGAGATAATAATTTTTGTTGTGTAGCCTCTAAGCTTCGTGGGATTTGAGATAAGCGAGTATACATGTTGTTTTACCTCGTCAGACTAGTGGATTGATAGTAAGTAGGTTGAGCCAAGCAAGTGTTGATATCTAGCTTGGTTGTTAGAGTATACAGAATCTTTATTGATGTTAGCAACATATTTTAAATGTAAGATTTATGCATTTTGATTCAAAAGCTTAGCATTCACACGCTGGTAATAATCCCGGTTTACCATCGCCGCCGCACCGGATGAAGAGATTTGAGTGCGTTTCGCTGACGATAACTTGGGGATTTGCGATTATGAGAACAACATTAATAGCCACTACGGCATTCTTATCGGTATTAACGGCGGCGGCTTTTGCTACGTCTGTACAAGCAACAGAATTAACCGCATTTGCGTTAATGCCCGCTAATACGTTTGCAATAGGCTCTACATCAGGTCAATTTGCGGGTACAGGCGCTGGCGGCAATACATTACCTTTACAACATAAACAACCGGTGCAAGGTATTTCTGCAATTTTGCGCGGCCCTACCCATGATTCATTCTATATCATGCCTGATAACGGTTTTGGTGCTAAAACAAATTCAGCAGATGCATTACTGCGTGTTTACGCCGTTAAACCTGAGTTTAAAATCTGGGATGGCAATGCAGTTACGGGTTCAGGTGAAGTGAAGCCCGTTAATTTCTTTAGCGGCTCGGTATTGTCGTCGTTTGATAAAACCAGTTTTATCAATCTGCGTGACCCCGCAAGTGTCTTAGGATTTACGACGGTTGCCGAGCAAGCGAATTATCCAAACGGTAATAATGATATTGCA
>CAWUNX010000219.1:0-6858 GCA_963923905.1 uncultured Methylocucumis sp. | reverse complement strand
ACCACAAGCATTAGCCGGTTCTGTTGCGCAGCATCACGCTGAAGTTGACGCAATGTCACGTAAAGTTGAAATGTTAGAGTCTCAATTGCAAGCGATGCAATCTGAGTTAGAATCGTTAAGATCACAATCTAGCCGTTCTTCTTATTCTTCTTCATCGAGTGCAGATTCTGCCAAAGTACAAGAATTAGAAGCCTGGATGAATTCAGTAAAAGCATCACGTTCGTTAGCATCAGTTAAACATGACAACACCATCTTCTTCCGTGGCGGTTATGCCAGAATGGATGAGTTGAGAAACGGCGTATCAATTCAAAGTGATGTTGTGCCATTAGGTGCACAAGATCAGGCTGACCAAGATGCTTGGTATATCGGTGCCGGTTTTGACTTTGGCTTAACCGATGATGTTTGGGGCATGATGCCGAATACCGAAGTGTTAGCCGAGTTAATGTTTGAATACAAATATTTCGGTAGCGCTCAAGGTAACTGTTTAGCGTCAGACCCGACATGTTTAGCAGCGTTAGTTGGAGGAGCTGGTGGTCCAGCAAGAGAAGTAACTGTCAACCAATTTACTTTAACGGCTGCTCCTAAAATCAAATTCATGAAAGGTAGCCCGATTAGACCATGGTTAATCCCTATGGGCTTAGGCATCCATGTTATCAGCCCACCGTCTGAGTCTATTACTGTTTTAGATCCAGGTGTGATGTTCGCTGGCGGTGTTGACTACCGTTTATGGAAAGATATTTTCGTTGGTGTTGACGCACGCTACCATGTAACTGGTGGAGATTCTGACGGTGTTAACACCAATGGCTTTACCGCTGGTGGTTATTTAGGTATCGGTTTCTAAGCTTACTGTTATACCGGTTAAATAGAGGAGGGCGTCAAACCCCTCCTTTTTTTGTGCCTAAGCAATGTGTTATACGATTATTAAGCCATAGTTTTCATTGAGCCATCTCATGCATTAATTTATACTTGTACAGCTTTATGCACAACTGTCAGGTGTCCGCTATGCGTGTCATATCCTTTACTCAAGCTAGAAATAACTTAAAGTCTGTGTTAGATAATGTTATCAATGACGCCGATTGCACTATCATCACCCGCCGTGATGCTGAAGATGCTGTCGTGATGTCAATGGACTATTACACCAGCCTGATGGAAACTGTTCATTTGCTCAAATCTCCTGCTAATGCGGCACATCTTGCTAAATCCATCGAACAATATCGGGCAGGGCAAGTTATAGCGCGCGACAGTCGATAGCTAGATGTTTAGCATGGACGGACGCCGCTCCCATACCCATCGTTCCCACGCTCCAGCGTGGGAATGCAGATCGAGACGCTCTAGCGTCTCGTACCGCTGTAGCGGTACTCCGGCATTCCCACGCCGAGCGTGGGAATAATAATGGTAGAGGGCCTGAATAATTACAAAAAACCTTAAAACGTATCAATAAACTGATTGCCGACGCCCTAAAAGCCCCATTTACAGGCATAGGGAAACCAGAGCCTTTACGCGAAAATCTTGCCGGTTTTTGGTCTAGGCGCATAGACGAATCCAACCGTTTGGTTTACGCAGTGACCGATAGCCATTTGACTGTTATTGCTTGCCGATACCATTATTAAGATTGCTTGACAAACCGTTCATCATGAAAATTCTTTATCCAGAAATTCAACCTTTCCAGACTTTTTTCTTAGCCACGAATTCGGTGCATCAGGTATATGTCGAGCTCAGCGGTAATCCCAACGGTATTCCCGTTATTTTTTTACATGGTGGCCCGTGTTCGGGCACCAAACCTGATCACAGGCGTTTTTTTAATCCTGAGCAGTATCAAATTATTTTGTTTGACCAACGTGGCTCAGGTCAATCAACGCCGTTTGGCGAACTCAACGCTAATACCACGCAGGACTTAGTGAACGATATGGAAGCGATTCGTCACAAGCTAGCAATAGAGAAATGGCTAGTGTTTGGCGGCTCGTGGGGGGCTGCGCTGGCGTTGGTTTATGCTGCTCAACATCCAACAGTGGTATTAGGTCTAGTCTTAAGAGCCGTGTTTTTAGCGCGGCAACGGGATTTAGATTGGTATGCCAAAGACGGCGCGAATCGGATTTACCCTGAGCAATGGCAGCGGTTAATAGCCAGTTTGCCAGAACCCAGTACTGACTTATTGGCTACGCTATGTCAGATATTTTGGGGCGATGATGACGCACTAAAAGCCCAAGTCGCTAAGCCTTGGCTAACGTGGGGTGCACTTACCGCGCTAGGTAACGATTATCAGCCTAAAGAGCTAGAACTGAATGAGCGCAGTTTTTTGCAGATTAGAATGGAATTGCATTATGCGAAACAGCGTTATTTTTTAACGGAAAATCAATTGTTACAAAGCTGTCGTCATTTACAGAACATTCCAGCCATTATTATTCATGGCCGACAAGATTTTTTATGCCCTATCGAGGCGGGTTATAGTTTGCACCAAGCGTTGCCGAATGCGCGCTGGGTGGTGTTACCGAATGCCGGTCATGTTTCCCATCATCCTGAAATGATAGACGCCTTAGTGACAGCGACTGACCAATTCGCTTTAACACAAAATTTTGAGAGTGGGCAAGATGACTAAGCGTTTGATTATTGCGATGACCGGCGCAACCGGGGCTATTTATGGCGTTAGAATGTTGCAAGTGTTAAAAACTCAACCAGAGTGGGAAAGCCATTTAGTCATTTCTGCTGCTGGTGTCGTCAATGTTAACCACGAGCTAGGCATGAAGCGTGCTGACGTTGCGGCATTAGCCGATGTCACGCATGGTATACACGATATTGCCGCGAGCATTGCCAGTGGTGGTTTGAAAACTGAGGGTATGATTATCGCGCCGTGTTCTATGAAAACATTGGCCGCAGTTGCGCATGGTTTTGGCGATAATCTTATTGCGAGAGCGGCTGATGTGGTATTAAAAGAGCGTAGGCGTTTGTTGTTAATGCCGCGTGAAACGCCATTACATTTAGGCCATATTCGTAATATGGCAACCGTGACAGAAATGGGCGGCATTATTTATCCGCCCATGCCAGCGTTTTATAGCAAAACTGATTCTCTAACCGCTATGGTCGATGAAACCGTAGGCCGGGTTTTAGCGATGTTTGATATTCATATCGATGGGTTGTACACGCCTTGGCAGGGGTTGTAGCCATACCTGATACACTGGCATGTCGGGTTACGCCTTCCGCTATCGCTACAGGCTAACCCGACCTACAACTAATAGTGGACAGGCGTTAAATTTACGTTAAGTTGATGGTTTTAACTTAGGAGATAGTATGGGTCCTTATTCTCGTGGTACTTCCCACACAACAGGCATGTTTTTTGAAAGTTTGTATGAACACCCTTTGCTAATGGTCGTTTTTGTTGTAGCGGTCGCGGCGCTAGGCTATTGGCTTTATCGCAAAAATAACGCGTCTAAACATAATTAATGCGCATTTTCCCAGCCACCGCCTAGCGCTTTATACAAGGCGATGAGCGCGGTAGCGGTGGCCGTTTCGCTTTGTGCGAGTTGCTCTTGGTCTTGTAATAAACGCTGCTCAGCTTCTAATACGGTTAAAAAATCAGCAACGCCCTCTTGGTAGCGTAATAATGCTAAAGCATTGGCTTTTTCGCTAGCGGCAGCGGCTATTGATAATAACTCTCGACGTTGGCGTTCGCGGTTGTAATTAACCAAGGCATTTTCAGTCTCTTCTAATGCCGTTAATACGGTTTGCTGGTAGTTGGCTAAGCTGGCTTCAGTTTCAGCTTTAGCGACGTTGATTCTGGCATACACCCGCCCTAAATCAAGTGCCGCCCATGTAATTCTAGGACCAAAATTATAGGCATCAGAGCCCGTAGCGCCTAGGCCTGATAATTGATTAGCCTCCAGTGCTAGTGTGCCAACAAAACTGACTTTGGGAAATAAATCGGCGGTGGCGATGCCGATTTGTTCCGTCATAATGGCTAGATTACGTTCAGCCGCGCGTATATCGGCACGCTGTCTTAATAGCTCAGCCGGGTTGCCTATATTTATTTGCTTAGGCAAGGTGGGCATTGCTTGATTTTTCAGTAGCTTAGTACTGAGCGCATTCGGTGCTTGGCCGGTTAATACGCTTAAGCGATGTACGGTTTGCCAAATCGCAGCATCCAGTGTCGGTAGTAATGCTTGGGTTGCCTTTAATTGCGCGAAGGCTTGCGTGGTATCTAGCTCTGTACCGCGACCATTGCTTAAGCGGACTTCAGTGATATTGAGTGTTTGCTGTTGGTTGTTGAGATTTTTATTGGCAACCGCACGTTGATTCTGTAAACCGCGTAGCTGCATGTAATTCCTCGCGGTTTCAGCGATTAAGCTAATGGTTAATTCGTTTAATTGCGCGCGTTCTGCGTCTATTTGCAACTCACTGGCGTGTAACCCACGTCTGGATTTGCCAAAAAAATCCACTTCCCAAGTAGCATCAAAGCCTAGGTTGTACAGTTCTAAATCGCGAGGTACGAAACTGCGGTTGTTCAGCGCGGCTTTACTGCGTTGCTGCTGCGTGTAGTTGCCATGCGCACTGATAACCGGCAATAGATTTAATCCCGCTTCTAAATACAAGGCTCTTGCTGCTTTTAAGTTTGCCAGTGCCGCTTCCCGTTCATAATTATGCTGAACTGTTTGCGTGATTAAATCGTTTAGCAAACCATCGTTAAAACCTTGCCACCAGTTAAGTGCAATTTTACGATGAGCATATTCAGAGGCGGCACCTTGACTAAACGTCGCAGGGCTTTGTGTAGTCGGTGCGACATAATCAGGGCCGACGGCACAGGCGCTGGTCAGTAAGCTACCAACCCAAACGATAAAAAATTTATTAGAAGACAGCATTAGCGTGACGATGATGAAGACTTTACAAGACGTTGGCTGAGCACATAAAACACCGGCGTTAATAATAAACCAAATAACGTTACGCCTAACATGCCGCTAAACACCGCCGTACCCAGTAAGCGCCTGGTTTCAGCACCGGCGCCTTGCGCGACCATTAACGGGTAAACGCCCATAATGAACGCTATCGACGTCATCAGAATAGGGCGCATACGGATTCTTGCGGCTTCTTCTGCGGCAGCTTTTAGGCTTAAACCTTGTTGCTGGCGTTGTTTGGCGAATTCGACGATTAAAATGGCGTTTTTGCTGGCTAAGCCGACTAGCACAATAAAGCCGATTTGCGTGAAGATGTTGTTATCCATTTGCATAATCGCTAGTCCAGTTAATGACGATAAAATGCACATCGGTACGATTAAAATCACAGCGAACGGCAGCGACCAACTTTCGTATTGTGCCGCGAGGGCTAAAAACACGAAAACCACACTCAATGGAAATACCAACCACACCACGTTACCCGCTAAGACTTGTTGTAGACTAAGTTCTGTCCATTCAAACGAAAAGCCGGGCGGTAGTTCTTGGTTAAGCAAGCTTTGCATCCTATCAATAGCTTGGCCAGAGCTAACACCGGGTAATGCCGTACCGTTAATCTCAGCGGCTGGATACATGTTGTAGCGGGTAATTTTATCAGGCGCGTTAATCGTTTTGACCTCGATGAGTGACGCTAACGGCACGATTTCACCTTGTTGATTACGCGTTTTTAATTGGCTGATGTTTTCTGGCGTCATACGAAAAGCGCTGTCAGCTTGTGCAGTGACTTGGAAGGTACGGCCAAATTGGTTAAAGTCATTGACATAAGCCGAGCCTAAATAAATGCGCAAGGTATCGAACAAGTCGGGTAAGGCAATATTCATGGTTTTAGCACGGATACGGTCAATATCGACAAATAATTGCGGTACATTAGCTCTAAATGTGGAAAATAAATTGCTTAAGCCGGGTAGTTTGTTGGCTTTAGCAATGATTTCTGTGTTGACTTGTTGCAAGGCTTGACTGCCCGCATTGCTACGGTCTTGGATTTGCAGCTTAAAACCGCCGACTGAACTCATGCCGCGTATCGGTGGCGGCGTAAATACCGCAATACGCGCATCTGTTATCACCGATAAGCGCTGGTTTAACGTTTTAACGAGTGCGTCAGCATATAACTCAGGTTTGCCAGCGCGGTTATCGAAACTGTCTAAGCGCGCAAACATCGTCGCGACATTGGCTTGATTGGCTCCGCTGAGTAACGACCAACCGGCATAAGCATTGATATGATTAACGCCTTCCGTGCTTAATACGATTTGACTGGCTTGTTGCACAACGGTTTTAGTGCGGCTTAACGCAGCGGCGTCGGGTAGTTGTGCGAATAAAATTAAATAGCCTTGGTCTTGTGGCGGAATAAAGCCTGCCGGGACTTTTTCTAAGGCATAGCCGTTTAAACCACATAAACCGGCATAAACCAGTAGTACTAACGCACTAAAACGAATTAAACGCCCGACTAACCATTGGTAAGCATAGCTAAAACGGTCAAAGGCTTGGTTAAATAGCGTAAAAAACCAAGCCAGACCTCTATCAAATAACGATTTTTTGTTCGTATGCGCTTTATCTAATAACAACGCACATAAAGCAGGGCTTAAGGTTAACGAATTAAATGCGGAAATAATCGTAGACACTGAAATCGTCAGTGCAAATTGTTTATAAAATGCGCCGGATACGCCGGTTATAAACGCCGTTGGAATAAATACCGCTGATAACACTAAGGCCGTGGCAATTACTGGACCTACCACTTCGCTAATCGCTATTCGGCTGGCTTCGCGCGCCGATAACCCTTCTGCGATATGGCGCTCGACGTTTTCAACCACAACAATCGCGTCATCGACGACAATGCCTATCGCTAACACCATCGCGAATAACGATAAGGTATTTAGCGACAGCCCTAATGCTGCCATGACCTGTCTCTTATACACATCTGACG
>CAWUNX010000218.1:0-6888 GCA_963923905.1 uncultured Methylocucumis sp. | reverse complement strand
TTTGAGTCGGCTAACGACCGCCCATTGACTGGGCATAGCCATTTCTACCGGATTGAGGAAAGGCATTTTGGCTTGTTCGACTAAATCGGTTGCACGCCCATTCCAAAATAAACCACCCACATATAACCCTTCGGTATCATCCCAATGGAAACTTGGACTAAACGCGGCGTAACCCACTGAAGGTGCGTTGAGCTTACCTGTGGCAAAAGGTGTTGAGCCTAACGACACCGGCGTACCGTTTTTAACGTTTAATCTATCCACAAAAGCCGGTGCAGATTGGCTACTAATACTTTTAGGCAATGCGCCAAGCCCATGACAGGTTTCACAGGCTTGGTTGCGGTTAGCGGATAAATTCTTATCTTTAAACAGCAAGCGACCTAACTTTTGTTTGTCGCTCAGCTTATTTTCTGCTGAGACCGTTGCACATAAACAACTAAGTATAAAAGCTAAGCAATAGTTAAAACGCATAAGACTCTCCGCGAAATGTAAATATTGGTAAATTAAAACCCTATTAATGATAATGATTATTGTTTGAATTTTTAACAAAGTCAAACGTTAATCTTTCTGTCATTTTTACATGGCTTAGCATATCCGCTCAGAGCTTAGCGATATAAGTCTTACCAACCACCTCCTAGCGCTTTAACCAGTGCCACATGTTGAGTTGTCCAGGCCAATTGGCTTTGTAAGCGTTGTTCGCGGGTGTCATACCAAGCGCTACGACTGCGCAAAACGTTTTGCCAATCAGTCTCCCCTTCTTGGTAATAGGCTTTAGCCGTTTCAGCCGCTTGTCGTGTCGAGTGTTCAGTTTGCGCTAACAATAGTTGTTGGCTGTGCTTACCTTGTAATGACGCTAGACTATTTTCAACCTCGGTTAAGGCCGTGAGTACCGTTTTGTTATAGGTCACTAAGGCTTCTTCATAACGAGCGTTTTGTGTATCGATGTTAGCCAGCAAGCGCCCCGCTTGAAAAATCGGCAATGATAAGCGCGGGCCGAAGCCGTAAAACCCGCTGGATAAATTAGTGAAATTGCTTAAGTCTTGACTTTGAAAGCCCGCAACGCCGGTTAATGAGAGTTTGGGAAATAGCTCGGCAACCGCTGCACCTATAGACGCTGAAGCGGCTGCCAGTGAACGCTCCGCCTGCCTAATATCGGGTCTACGTCTGAGTAACTCCGAAGGTAAACCGGGTTGTATCATGGGCGGCGTAGGCACAGTGCCCGGTATCGTTGTAAGTTCTTGGTCTAAACTACCTGGAGTTAAGCCAAGCAATAGGGTTAAGGCGTATCGAGTATTTTTAATCTCGCTGTTAAGCGTAGGCAGCGTGCTGGCTATAGCGTCTAATTCGGCTTGCGTTTGTTGAACGTCTAAAGCCGTGGCTAGCCCTTGCTCGAAGCTCGCTTTGGAGAAACGATATAACTCTTGCTGATTTTGTAGACGTTCGTTAACAATGTTAAGACGTGCTTGTAAGGCGGTGAGTTGTAAATACGTTGTGACGACTTCTGCCGTCAGCGTCACTTGAATCGCATGTTGGTTTTCGACGATGGCGTCAGCATTCGCATCAGCAACCTGTTGTTGTCTTTTAATACCGCCGAATAAATCCAACTCCCAAGAGCTATCAAAACCCGCTTGAAATAAATCAAAGGGCGTACCAATAGAGCCTAGGCTCGATAATAAATCGCCAGATGATGATTGGCCGTCTTGAATTGAGCCTAACGCACCTAATAACGCATTGGGGCTTATACGTTGGCGTTGGTAAGCAGTGCTGGCGTTTATACTCGGCCAACTTTGCGCATGACTGAGTTCTCGTTGGGCGCGAGCAGCTTTAAGCCGCATCTGTGCCGCCTTAAGGTCGAGATTACCTTGTAGCGCTTGCGTCACCCATTTATTAAGCCTAGCATCGTTAAAACCTTGCCACCACCTGGTTAGCTCCGATGGATTAGCGGCGGTTTTTGCCTCTAACCATGCATTAGGTAGCTTAGGTTTAGGTGCTTGATAATCTGGCCCAACCGTACAACCTGATAATAACAAACCTAAACAGACAAAGAATAAACGTGCCATTATGCCTCCTGTATGCCAAGCCAAACGGCATAGAGTGCTGAAATAAATATCGGGGTTAATAGCGTGGCGAACAATAACCCACCCATAATGGCAACCGCCATCGGTCCCCAAAACACGCTACTGGTTAACGGTATCATCGCTAAAATGGCGGCTGCCGCTGTTAACAAAATAGGTCGTAACCGGCGCACAGCGGCTTCGATAATGGCATCCCAAGGCTTAGCGCCTGCCGCTATATCTTGATCGATTTGATCAACCAAAATCAAAGAGTTACGCATAATCATCCCCGCTAAAGCAATAACGCCTAAGGTGGCAACAAAACCAAACGGTACATGAAACAGCAATAAAAAGGCGGTTACGCCAATCATGCCTAGCGGTGCGGTCATTAATACCATGGCGGTGCGTTTAAGGCTTTGTAATTGAACCATTAATAATGTCACTAAACTGAATAGCATCAATGGCATCACGGCGTTAATCGATGCTTGTGCTTTTTGACTGCTTTCAACCGCACCGCCGATTTCTATACGATAACCATCTGGTAATTTTGCGCGTAATGGTTCTAATAACGGTTCGATTTGTGCTGCGACGTCAGGTGCTTGCCAATCATCACGAATATCGCTACGCACAGTAAAGGTTGGAAAGCGGTCGCGCCGCCAAATAATACCGTCTTCAAAACCATAATTGACCTTGACCAATTGGCTGAGAGGTACGGCTTTGCCATTACGCGTTTGTACATGAATTTCTTCGATTAATGCCGGATTATTACGCTCGCTAGCTTCACTACGCCCTAACACTTCAATGAGTTTGTTGTCCTCGCGATAATCGGTAATCGCCAGCCCTGACAACATCGTGTTCAATACAAAGGAAATGTCTTGCGAACTGACACCTAGTACGCGCGCTTTATCTTGGTCAACGTCTAAATGCACGGCTTTACTCGGCTCACTCCAATCTAGCTGCACATCCAAGGTATGTGGGTTTTTACGCATAATATCTGCAACCGCTTCGGCGATTTGCCGAGTTTGATTGACATCACGACCTGATACGCGAAATTGCACAGGGAAGCCGACCGGCGGCCCATTTTCTAGCCGATTTAAGCGTGCTCGCAACAATGTGAAGTCATTATCAAACGCTTTGCGTAGCCGTGTAATTAAACGTTCACGCGCAGCTAAGTCTTTGGTTAACACAACGATTTGGGTGAAATTATTATGGTCGAGTTGTTGATCGAGTGGCAGATAAAATCGGGGAGAGCCAGCACCGACATAGCTGACATAATTAACAATGTCAGCGTCATTTTCTAATAGCGCTTCCGCTTTATGCGTTTGCTGCTCGGTTGCTAAGATGGATGAGCCTTGCGGTAGCCATAAGTCAATCAACACTTCAGGTCTATCAGCGAATGGAAAAAACTGTTGCTCGACATGGCGAAATGCCGTTATCGCCAATGCAAAAATTAACGCTGTCGCGGTTAATACAAGCCGCTTATGACGTAAGCAGGTTAATAGCAGGCGTCTAAAATAAGGATAAATACCACGATGATAGATTGCAGCTTCATCATGTATAGATTCGCTTGCTTGGTTAGGCAATATCAAATAGCCAATATACGGTGTAAAAATAACTGCGACGAACCAAGACACTAATAATGCAATACCGACGACAGCGAAAATGCTAAAACAATATTCACCCGCAGATGATTTGGCAAAACCCACCGGCGTGAAAGCCGCAACAGTGACTAATGTGCCGGTTAACATGGGAAAAGCCGTTGAGGTATAAGCAAATGTCGCGGCTTTAATCCTATCCCAGCCTTGCTCCATTTTAACCACCATCATTTCTACAGAAATAATGGCGTCGTCCACTAACAAACCTAGCGCAATAATTAACGCACCTAATGAAATTCGTTGTAAATCAATCCCTAATAGCTTCATGACTAACAGCGTTAATGCCAGCACTAATGGAATCGATAATGCGACGACCAGTCCCGTGCGCCAACCTAACGATAAAAAACTAACCGCTAATACAATAATGACGGCTTCACCTAAGCTTTTCATGAATTCGTTGACTGAATGCATGACCACGCCCGGTTGGTCAGAAACTTGATGCACGTCGATACCAATAGGAAAATTAGCCGATAAGCGCTGAAGTTCTGCTGATAACTGTTCGCCTAGCGCCAAAATATCGCCGCCTTTGGTCATAGACACGGCAAGTCCTATCGCATCTTGTCCTTTATAGCGAAACTTTTGTGTCATAGGCTCAGCATAGCCGCGATAAATTCTAGCAATATCACCTAAACGAAACTGACGACCATTGGCCTCAACACCGATTTCGCGAATTGCTTCTACCGATTTTAAATCGCCGCTAACGCGTAAATAAATTTTATCGCTTTTGGTATCAATACTGCCCGCCGGGTTCATATTGTTTTGTTGGCGCAAGGTTTGCACCATAATCATGGGGTCAATACCTAAGTTAGCCAATTTGCGATGTGAGATTTCAACGTAAATTTTTTCTTGTTGTACGCCGATTAAATCGACTTTAGCGACATTAGGAATGCGCAGTAACTCTTGTCTGACATCATCGACGGCATCTTTTAACTCGGCATGACTAAACCCGTCGGCAGTAAAGGCGTAAATCGTGCCGTAGGTATCGCCAAATTCATCATTAAAAAAAGGCCCATGTACACCTTGTGGCAAGGTGTTAGCAATATCACCTAATTTTTTTCTGACTTGATACCAGGCATCGGGTACGGCGGAATTCGGTGCATAGTCTTTGAGATTGACAAAAATCAAGCAATGACCGGATTCCGAATAGCTTTGGACAAAATCTAACCAAGGCGTTTCTTGTAGCTTTTTTTCCAATCTATCAGTGACTTGTTGCTCCATTTCTTGTGCTGTCGCGCCCGGCCATTCAGCACTGACAATCATAGTTTTAATCGTAAACTCAGGGTCTTCTGCCCGGCCTAATTGGAAATAGGCTAAAGCCCCTGCTAGTAAACTGACGCTTATTAAGTAAGCAACAAAGGATGGGTGGCGTAAGGCCCAGTCC
The DNA here is from genome assembly GCA_963923905.1 of uncultured Methylocucumis sp. Taxonomy (GTDB): domain Bacteria; phylum Pseudomonadota; class Gammaproteobacteria; order Methylococcales; family Methylomonadaceae; genus Methylovulum. The sequence continues at coordinate 1,801 of CAWUNX010000218.1, read as the reverse complement.
GATAAATTAATACCGCTCATGGTTTATCTCCCAATAATCGTACTTGTTGCCCAGGCATAAGTTTGTGTACGCCTGCACTGACGATGTATTCACCCTCGTTAATCCCAGCTAATACGTTGGCGAATTCATTATCATAATGTTCGAGTGTGATATTTCGTGGTTCTACGGTGGCTTTAGTTGCATCAAAAATCCAAACTGACGGCTCACCCTTTACTTGGGTAAGTGCGGTTAACGGCAGTTTAGCGATAGGCTGGGGTTGATTTTTTTGTACATGCACCGTTGCAGTCATGCCCATGCCTATATCAGCATCGGCGTCTAAAATAGCGACTTTTACCGTAAAGGTACGCAATATGTCATCAACACCGGGGGAGATTTCTCGAATGTTAGCTCGATAAAAGCGCTCAGGCTTAGCCCATAAATTGACTTTAAGCACTGAGGCGGTTTGCACATCGCGTAGGCGGTTTTCCGGCACGCTAATCACCACTTCTTGTTGTTGTGGCTGTGCAAGTTTGACAATAATTTGACCGGCAGCGACGATTTGACCTGATTCGGCCTCTACAGCTGTAATCACGCCATCATATTCGGCGGTTAGTTCGGCATAAGCCGATTTACGCGCATAACTACCTTGGCTTGCGCGCGCGGCGGCGACATGGGCTTCTGCGGTGCGCACTTGATCTTGGCGTTTATCGACAGCGGCTTGACTAGCGAGTTGCTGATTGTATAAATTCAGTAAATGATTTAAATCTTTGCGCGCTTGTGCTAATTCGGCTTGAGCTGCCGCCAGTTGTGCTGTTGAGCCAGTTTCATCTAAGCGCACGTCGGTTTGGTCCAGCGTGGCTAATAATTGACCACGCTTAACCGGCGACCCTATATCGACCAAACGTTTGACTAATTTACCGCCGACTTGAAACGCTAACTGTGTTTCATACCGTGGACGCACCTCGCCTGAATAACGGGTAGCGCTTGCTAGCGTTTCATAATGCACCGTGACAGTTTTGATAGGGCGTGGCAGAGCTATAGCGGGTTTTGACTCGGTACACGCCGATAACCCAGCACTAATTAGCCATGAAAGCATGAGTTGAGTCAGTAGATGAACACTGCGTAGCCCATCTACAGATTTAAACTCTGTCGTTAAATGTATCATCGTGTCACTCCGCGTAATAAGGTTTCAATCGTCAGTTCTGCCGTCGCTTCTAGGCTACGCCATTCCACCCAAGGGTCGCCGTAAATGGTTAAGCGAATCGCGACAATACCATGCACGCTTGCCCAAAACGCTTGCGCTAGCAAATGCGCATCGACTAAATGGGGCAATAACAACTGCTGAGCAATGGCTTGATTAAACGTGTTTAGCAATAATTCGTAACCATCGGTTTCTGGATTGCCATGTCCCATTTCTGGTAAATATTCAGCTTCGTTCAGCCGAGTCGTCATAAACAATAACCGGTAATGGTTAGGATGTTGAATGCCAAAATCGACATAAATCTTTGCGATGGCGCGTAATCGCAGCAGTGGATTTGGTTCAGTGGCAGCGTGTTGAAAGGCTTCTGCAAGCGTCACACTATCTACTCGGCATAACTCACGAATCAGCGCATCTTTATCCTTAAAATGCAGGTAAATGGTCGTAGGTGAATAATCAATGGCATCAGCAATACGGCGCATGGTGACGGCGTCATAGCCTTCTGCGGCAAACAACTCACGCGCGGCATCTAAGATTTTATTGCGGACTTTTAGACGCTCACGCTCACGCCGTTCGGTTATGCTCATAATTGATAAACGCTATAAATAAAATTAACATTGTTAA
>CAWUNX010000217.1:0-6899 GCA_963923905.1 uncultured Methylocucumis sp. | reverse complement strand
GTAGTACACAATTTTGTCCTGCAACCAAGTCAATTCGACTTATCATGATCCGCCTTCTTAAATAGTTAAATTTATAAATTATAGTTCTGCCATTCTATTACGAATACTCGACCAAACTATTGGTGCTTATCTTGATTTTCTTGCAATAGCGCTATTGCTCTTTATAGCGCAAGGCTAGCTTGAAGGTATTTTTCAGACACGCTAAGGTATTTGAAAAAACGTCTTAGCATCGAAAAAAATCAACCCGGCATCTTGCAGCCTAGTAATCCATTGCTGCATACCTTCGGCTAGCCATGAACGCTCATTATTACTTTGGCAAAATGCCCCGTTCTTGCCATAAACCGCTTCATGAAAAACAACACTACCGCCGCGTTCTTGCACGAGTCGCTCGTAACATCTATCGAATACAATTTGAGCCTGCTCAGGTCCATACCGGTGATCCATAGGAAAATAACTAATAGACGCTATTTGCAGAGCTCGGGTTTTAACGAGTTCATTAACATGTGGCAGCAGCCAGCCACCAGGCGGTCGATAGACAGCGCTACGATAGCTCGGCTGATTCAACACCTCGGCTAGTATAGCGTCGCATTGGTCAATATCGCGGCTTATGGCGTCACGGCCAAGAAACAGCGGAAATCGATGCTGATAACCGTGATTCGCAATTACATGGCCTTCCGCGACTATTTGCCGAGTAATATCAGGTAACGCGTGCGCATGAGTCCCAACCACGCAAAAGCAAGCGCTAATATTGGCATCGCTTAGTACGCGCAGTAAACGTGGCGTAACATGCTCTGATGGTCCATCATCAAACGTTAGTAATACCGTGTTATCGGGCAAAGCTATCTGTGTGCGTGGCACAAGAATGGTTAGGCCTCTAGCACAAACTGGCAGGACTGATGCGTAAAAATAGTCAACAAACCGGGAACGTTTATTCACTGAAATCGCTGTCATACCAGCGCGATATTTTCAATCGTTTGAATATCTGCCTCAGTTAATTTCAACTGAAAGCACGCTAAATCTGACAGCATGTGCTGTTCATTAGTTGTCCCTGTTAGCGGCATCATGTTGACGTCTAACGCAAACTTAAAAATTAACTGCGTTAATTGGCAGTCTAAGCGCTTAGCGATAGCGACAATAGCAGGGTTTTGTATTTCAATAGAATTCGCCGTTAGTAAAGAAAAGCCTTGGTAAATCATATCGTGTTCAGCGCATAAAGCACGAATATCGGCATCCCATTGTCTACGCGCATAACAACGATTTTGTACAAATGCAGGTTTTATCTCAGCTCGCTCTAACAACAGATGTAATTGTTCAATACTGACATTGGACACGCCTAGTAATTTAACACGTTGCTCTCGATGTAACGCTTCCATCGCGCGCCAAACCTGCCAATCAATATCGCTTAAGCCCACACGACTATAAGGCCCGTGTAACACATACGAATCAATATAGTCAGTCTGCAAATGTTGTAATGAGCTAGCAAATGATTGCTGTACTTGCGTGGCATAATCCGCAGTAATGTCATAAGGCAAACGATGATCCTGGCTAGAAACAAAGGTAAACTTGGTTTGTAAGAATAGCTCTGAACGCGTCAGCCAGCCTTGTTGCATCGCAGTATTCAGCGCGTGACCTACGCCAGCTTCATAATAATGCTTGCGTTGATTAGCGGTATCGATGCTACGAAAACCAGCTTTTAACGCCATATACGTTAACGACTCGGTTTCCTGTTCTTTCCACGCTGTGCCATACATGAAACGCGGCAGCGTGATGCCGTGATGAGCAACGGTAGTATCCTGGATCATAAAACGACTCCGATAATGAGGTTAATTCCTTAGCCGCAACTCGGTAAGCTTCATTAGCGCATAAAGCGTTGCTAAATAAGGCGTTTCGATATTAACGGCTTGCCCTGCTCTGACGGCATTTCCCAAAATAGCCTCGGTTTCCATGGGTTGACCGCGCTCATAATCTAATAACATACTGGTTTTGTAGGCAGGCATCGCATGAGTATTAGCGATATTGGTCTCGATTAGCTCTGGCCCTAGCGCGTAACCACACGCATTCGCCACATTAAGCACATCGCTCATGATATGCCTAACCAAACTCTCTTGCGTTTGAATAATCGCTAATGTCGATAAACCACCCGATAATACCGATAACGGATTAAACGCGGCATTCCATAAGCATTTTACCCAGCGCTCGGCAATAATGTTTGCACTTGCCACACACGCAGCTCCTGCCTGCTGAAATAAATGCACTAACTGCTCAGTAGCAGGACTACCTGCGCTTTTTACACTGCCTAGGGTGAGACGGCCATAGGCTAAATGCTCTACCATACCAGGCGCAACACGATTACAACAAATAAAAGCCAGACCGCTAATAATCTCATGCTCAGGAAACGCATCCAGCAGCTCATTTTCAATCGCCACGCCATTTTGAATAAAAACAATCGCGCTAGTTTTCGCGGCAACAGGCTGTAATAACTCGACACGATTTAATTCAGGCAATACTTTTGTGCATAACAAGACATAATCAGCCTGCTCTTGATACGCCTGCACAGTAGGCAATATCTGATGTGGCTTAAAAACGTAGCGTCCCCATTGATAACTGTTAATGGCAAAGCCGTGTTTACGCACATGTGCATAGTCACTACGACAAACCATCGCAACCTCCGCACCGGCTTTCGCTAACAAACTGCCATAAAAAGCACCTAACGCACCCGCACCTATGATTAAAACTTTATTCGCTCGCATCGACTAAGGCTTTTTTAACAAAACTCAAGGTTAGCTTACGTTGTTTAGCTAATGAAGCATGGGCTAATTTTTCGAGTAATGCTGATAACAATACCCAATCTTTTTGGTAATGGGTTAGTAAAAATTTCGCAGCGGCTTCTGACAAATCGAACCCCATCTGCGTGGCTTTAAAGCGTAACGCAGCTAAAATTTGTTCGTCGGTAAAACTTTGTAGTTTTAACGTTAAGCCCCAATTTAACCGTGTCGTTAAATCGTTTAAATGAAGCTTTAACTGCGAAGGGTGACAATCAGCCGCAACGATTAAACGTTGCTTATCATGTCTAGGTAAATTAAAAAAATGAAATAACTCATGTTCCCAATTCAACATCCCTGCAATCGCCTGTATGTTATCTAAGCACACTAAATCATAGCCATCTAACCCTATTAATAAACCGGCGTTATCGGCTTTTGCTTGCATTAAATCTAAATAAAAAACACTACGTTTAAGCCCATGTGCGTGTTTGCAACTGGCACTGAGTAAATGGGTCTTTCCCAAACCGTCAGCACCCCATAGATAAATCAAAAAAGAGTCTAAGCCTTCAGCACTGGCGCGTAAATGATTAACGATTTCTTCATTATTGCCAGCAAAGAAGCTGGCAAACGATTGATGGGCAAGAAATTCAAAGTTAACGATGAGTTGTTCGGCCATATGAGGTTTTGCTGAAACGGACAAAAAGTGCGGCACCTATAAACAACATCAGGCTTAAAACAATTTCTAAAGCTAGATAGCCGCGTTCGTTGGGATTGTAATAAAAGCTGGCGCTGCCGTGAGCAAAGTACAGTAAGCTTATATAAGCCGCGACTGCACAGCTCTTTAACTGTTGGTTTAGCAGCCCACGCATAGGCAGTAATAATGGTGTTACGCTGACTAATAAAATTAACGCAACAGGTAGTGATTTAGGTGGTTGTAAAACCGTAGGCCATAACATCAGCAATAGGAACAAGCCAAAAAAGCCGGTTAGCATAACGGCATAACACATTCGCGCAGGCGTCATTGTATTAACCTGTAATGGTTTGTAAACGTAACGCCGTCGTCGCTAAACGCGCACCTAACGCTAAACAAAGACTTTTTTCGTGTTCACTAATGCTTTCGTTATCATCGGCTAGGTGACTTGCCCCGTATGGCGTACCACCGGTACGCGTTAAGCGTAAACTGGCTTCTGAATAAGGCAAACCTAATAACAGCATACCGTGATGCAATAATGGCAGCATCATAGACAGTAAAGTGCTTTCTTGCCCGCCATGCATAGTGCTGGTTGACGTAAATACGGCGGCCGGTTTACCGGCTAGCGCGCCACTAAACCATAATTCAGTGATAGAATCGAGGAAATATTTAAGTGGTGCGGCCATGTTGCCAAAATGCGTAGGACTACCGAGCGCTAAACCTGAACACGCTCTTAAGTCGTCTAAGCTCACATAAACCGCCCCCGCTTCTGGAATAGTCGGCGCAGTTTTTTCACAAACGGTAGACACTTCAGGCACTGTTCTTAACACAGCTTCAACACCTGAAATCGATTCAACGCCTCTGGCAATAAGTTTAGCCATATCAGCAGTGGCACCGTGGCGGGAATAGTAAAGAATTAAAATTTTAGTCATGAGTGGCTATAGAACTCGGCGATGTGTTGGCGAAACGTTTAAGCGGCTATTATAGAAAAAGCCTACGCGAGTACCAACAAAACCCTCTCTGTGCTATGCCAATGCTCGGTATAAAGCGTATTTATACCGGAAATTTTAATAAATTGGTCGGTTTATTTTCTCGTTGGGTTTGTTTTTGCCAATGAATTAACTGTAACGCCCCGTTATTAAGTTCAACTATTGCCGTACAGCTTTCAACAAAGTCCCCGGTATTCACATATAAAAAATCATCAATTTGCTTAATCTCTGCGTGATGAATATGGCCGCAGATAACACCGTCTAATCCCTCATTTTTTAAGGTATTAACAATGCTTTGTTCATAATCAGAAATAAATTGTACGGCATTTTTGACTTTAAATTTCACATAAGCGGCTAGCGAAAAATTAGATTGTAAGCCAAACAAACGCCTAAAAAAACGCAGTACCCGGTTAACGTCAATTAAAAAATCATAGCCAGTAGACCCTAATTTTGCGACCCAACTATGGTATTTAGCAATGGTGTCATATTCATCGCCGTGTACGATTAAAAATTTTTTACCCTCTGCCGTCACATGCACATCAGAATTTTTCACCACAATATCGCCAAAAATATGATTATCATAGTCTCGGACATTTTCATCATGATTACCCGGTACATAGATAATCTGCGTGCCGTGTCGAGCTTTGCGCAATAATTTTTGAATTACGGTATTATGAGACGTTGGCCAATACATTTTTTTGGATAACGACCAAAAATCGATAATATCACCGACTAAATATAATTTATCGCTATCGTTATACTTAAGAAAATCCAGTAATACATCGGCTTGGCATTGCGTAGAGCCGATATGAAGATCAGAAATCCAAATAGTTCTATAGTGCTGAATGCTCATGCTCACAGATTTTATCAAGTCAGTAATAAAAAATGCTCATTCTTAACTGGTTTTGTGACAATACGATTAAGACGCAGCCATTTTTCAATACCACAGCCCCTCACCTCAAACCTAGAATAACCCGTGGATATTACCCCTATTATCAGTCCATTAAACGACGCGCAACGTGAAGCCGTCACTGCACCTAGCCATTCTATGCTAATCTTAGCAGGCGCAGGCAGTGGCAAAACCCGTGTACTCGTGCATAGAATCGCCTGGCAAATTCAAGTCAATGGCGTATCGCCGCATAATATCTTAGCCGTCACCTTTACCAACAAAGCGGCAAAAGAAATGCAGCAACGCATACATGCATTATTAAACGTACCAACTCAAGCGATGTGGGTAGGTACTTTTCATGGTATCGCGCACCGCATTTTAAGACGTCATTTTGAATTAGCGGGCCTACCCGCGACGTTTCAAGTGATGGATACTAGCGATCAATTGCGACTCATTAAGCGCATTCTCAATGATATGAAGATTGATGAAAGCTTGTACCCTGCCAAACAGATGCTTTGGCATATTAACGGACAAAAAGAAGAAGGCATCAGAGCCAAACACAGTGTCGCGCAAAGCGCTACACAACAGCAAATGTTGTTGATTTACCTGGCCTATGAAAAGACCTGCAACCAATCTGGATTGGTTGATTTCGCAGAATTGTTATTGCGAACGCATGAGCTTATGCGCGACCATCCGGAGCTATTACACCATTATCAGCGCCGTTTTGAGCACGTCCATGTTGATGAATTCCAAGACACTAACAACTTGCAATATGCTTGGTTGCGCCTGTTAACCCAAGAGTTAGACAATTTATTCATCGTTGGTGATGACGACCAATCGATATACGGCTGGCGCGGCGCAAAAATAGAAAATATTTATGATTTTCAACGCCATTACCCCAATCATCGCTTGATTAAACTCGAACAAAATTACCGCTCTACCGGCCATATTCTTAATGCAGCTAATGCAATCATTCGCAGCAATAGTCATCGTATCGGCAAAGAGTTATGGACTGATGGTCACTTAGGCGAGCCATTGCGTATTTATGCCGCGTTTAATGAACAAGATGAAGGCAATTTCGTACTAGATCGCATTAAGACTTGGCAACGCCAAGGCGGACTATTAAGCGATACCGCTATCTTATATCGGTCGAATGCACAATCCCGGTTATTTGAAGAAAAGCTCATGAATACCGGCATACCGTACCGTGTCTACGGTGGCTTGCGCTTTTTTGATAGAGCGGAAATTAAAAATGCCTTAGCGTATCTGCGCCTAATCGCTAATCTTGATGATGACGCGTCGTTTGAACGCATCATTAACTGGCCGACACGCGGCATAGGCCAAAGAACCGTTGATGAATTACGCAGCATCGCCAATGCCGAACCTTGTTCATTATGGTCTGCCGGTATTAAAGCCTGTGCCGAACAACGCTTTTCTGCTCGCACGGTCACTGCGCTTAATCAGTTCTTTAACCTTATCATCCGATTACGCTCAGAAATAGCCGAGTTTGAGTTATACGAAAAAGTCAAACGTGTTATTGAACCTGTCTCTTATACACATCTCCGAGC
>CAWUNX010000216.1:0-6900 GCA_963923905.1 uncultured Methylocucumis sp. | reverse complement strand
TCGTGGGCTCGGAGATGTGTATAAGAGACAGTTAAAAGACCTTGTTGCCAGTTTAGCGATTAGCCACCAAAAAATGGCTGAGGAATCCGCCTTATCTCGCCAAGAGCTTAATAAGGCTCTTATGGAAACGGATAAAGCCATCAAGGAAACCGATAAAACCATTAAAGAGCTTAGCAAGGAAACCGACAAGGCTATCAGGGAGTTAAGCAAGCAAATAGGCGGTATTGCTAATAAATTCGGCAGTTTTACTGAAGGGTTAGCCTTACCTTCGATGACCAAAATCTTATCCGAGAAATTTGGCATGACCACGATTAACCCTAGCGTGCGCGTAAAGGATAAAAACGGTCATGAGCATGAAATAGATGTGTTGGCTTACGCCAACGGCGAAATCAATACGGCGTTTATCGTTGAGGTAAAAAGCCATTTGCGCGAAGAAGGGATTGAGCAGTTGTTGAGGCAATGCCGTAATTTTCCTGTGCTGTTTCCAGAATTGGCCGACAAAAAACTCTACGGCATTCTTGCCGCAGTGGACGCTAACCAGCAATTACAACAAAAAGTATTAGCGCATGGCTTGTATTTTGCCAAAATCCACGATGAACAGTTTTCATTGTGCGTCCCCAAAGATTTTAAGCCGTTTTGTTTTAATCCACGTTGATATGGCTTATCTTCATCAGGGACTAGAACTAATCCTTCCTTGTATAGCGGTGCTTAACGCCGACTGGAAAATATTCGGGGTCGCCGAAGAGGTGTAGGCTGATAACCGGCAGTTGGCGTTCTGCGGGAATGTAATGGGCGAACTCACTGTTTAGCCTTAATAACTGTGTGCGAATCGATTCGGCAATGCGATTTGCCATTACGTTATCGCCGGTTACACCGGGTAATAATTCAACGGCGATGGTTAAGGCTTTATCACCTGAACGCTGTTCTGTAACCGACAAGACAAATTTACCCGTGACCCAAGTGCTAAGTTCGGGTTGTTCTAGGCCTACGCTAATGTTTTCTGGGTAAATATTGGCGCCGTAATACGATACTGTGAAGTCTGCACGGCCAAAGACAAAGACGAAAGGTAGCGGCCTTGGGCTAAAGGTTTCAGGTAAGTGCAATGCCGATAGGCTGTGAATGCCGTGTTGGTTTAAAAACACCCACATCGCTTCGTAGCTAATCACGCCGCCTTTATCGGCGATATGGTAGCGTACTAACGGTACGCTGTTATCGCCTGATACGACTAAGGTGTTGTCATGCACTTCAAAGAATCGGCTAGATGGCTGGTATTGTACTAACGTCGGTAAACGTGCTTCGCCGAACAGTGCTAGAGCTGCTTCTGGATGCTCGGCTAGCCAGCGGCGTATCGCGATACTGAAAGGTGTTTCATTGCCTAACACGCCACCATCAGCCGTGCCATACAGCGATGCGCTGTCAAAACAAGGCATCGTCGAGCCGGTGCGCTGGCTTAATAGTTGCCGCCATTCTTCGCTAAACACTTCTCCAGCAAATACCAGTTTTAATTGATAGTCTGACCAAGCAATGCCTTCAGCGTTACCGGCATCTAGCACGTCTTTGATAAACGGTGGGTAGCCGAGTAACACGGTTTGCTCAAATAGCGGCGCGAGTTCACGCACGACGCGGAAGATTTCGGCTTTATTATTGCCGGGCGTAGCGACCATGATGGGATAGCCTTTACGCGCTAAACGCCAGCAACACGATGTGGTAAAGAGTCCTCCTACCCAATTGCCTAAGGCAAAACAGACGATGGCTAATGTGGTTTTTTGTTGAGCTTGAAAACTATCGTGAAAAACTTGTTCAAAACGCGTAGTCACTGAGAGTTCAAATCGTTCTGAGCGCGGCCAAAATAACGCTTGCCCCGTCGAGCCTGAGGAAACAGCGACTCGATCCGCAAGTGCGATGTTGCCGTGATAGCAGCGTTCGGGTAGTGGAAACCCGCGCATATAATCGGCTTTTGTCATTAACGGCACGGTTTTAAATGCCGTGTAATCATTTATCGCATTGGGATTGATGTTGTGTTGGGTTAGGTAGCGTTGGTAAGCGGGTACGGAGTCGGCGCAACGTTTAAATAAGGCTATTAGCTCAGCTTCAGTCGTTTGCGGCTCACTGAGTAAATCATTAATGGCGTGAGAGAAGTAGTGGTCAAAATCAGCGTTAGCATGGCTCATAGCGTTAATACAAGATAGTGAGGGATTTCTTATAGTAACGTGATTTTTGACGGGACAACAGCGTTTCCTAGACAGAAACGCTGTTGAAATAGCTATGGTATGGATGTTAGCTAATCTTTAATGGGTTGAAATGCCCGCCTAAGCCTTTAGCGGTAACGACATTGGCAAATGGTGATGGATTGGGGTTGAATGGATTTTGCGTGTTAATAATGGCATAGCCATAAGCGTCCGCCATAGAATGATTACCGTCTATAGAGCCATATTGTGCAGTGAAATCAATAGGGTAACCAAAGTGCTGATAAATGATGCTGCCGGTAATAGCGGGTGGGGCAGCGGGGACTAAATCTTCGGTATTAATAATTCTAAAACTTGGAAAAGTCATACCGTTCATCGCAGCGGCAAATGTTGTGTCACCAACTCGTGGTGAAGCAAAATTATAATGATGATAGTTAATGCTGGTTAGGTTGGCATTATTTGCTAAGTCAGCCAGTGCAAGAGAGGCCAAAGCAGAACCCATACTGTGTCCAGTGATAAATATATTGCTTATCCCGGTTAATGCGTTAACAGCAGCCAATAAAGAAGCTCGTAAACCTTGATAAACACCTAAAAAGCCATCATGCACATTACCGAAGTTATTTACAAAACTTAATGGGCTTTGTTCGATTTCTCCATCCATCACTCCGTCGGCAGTCGTCATTGTGCCGCGAAATACTACATAGGCATTGCCGTTATTATCGGTAGCGACAAAACCGAATGGCTCGCTAAACGGTAAAAATTTTATAGAAAATGAACTCCAAATGGGTGTGCTGTAGTTAAAGGTTCCAGGTGTAGGGCCTGCCCAGCCTGAAGGCTCCTGGCCTTGCCATTGCGTGTTCGTGCTGAAATCGCTTTCAGATGGGTAACTCAAGTTTGCCCATACCGTAAATTGTTGATAAGCCACGCCGACTAATGCGGCACAGGTTTGTGAGTCAGATAGCTCAAACCCTGTGCTGCTATCAGGAAAATACATGGGTAGACTAGGAAGGGTGGTCATGGTTTTTTTCTCCTGCAAATCTATGGGTAGTTGTTTTGATGGGCGTAAAACTCAGTAGTGTTGTTATGATTAATCAATTTAAATGATAGCAATTAGTTAATATCAGCCTCCAAATAATTTATTAGTGTTTTAAGTAATTCACTTTATTGGATTATAAACTCGTAAAATAAGCCGTCAACTAAAATAACGTCTATAAAGGACTTTTGTTATGATGCCATATCTTAAGATATTTCATGAGCGTAAGGATATTTAATGAAAATAGTATTTATTGGGCATAGCCATATTATCTGCATCAGAAAAGCATACGAATTAGTTGAAAATGAGTTGCTGTATCAAGCCAAATTTATCTATCTTAGAGATTCTTGTTTTTTAAAAGATGTGTCTGTTAAGGCTAAATTTTCTTTTTCAGCCAGCGACCTAGAGAGTATTCGTAGCGCGATGTTAGCTGAGTCGGACGAAGATACGATAATAGCGTTATGTCCTACGGGTAATGAACATGCGATTGTGTCGTTATCAGCTGAAATATCAGCGGCAGATGTCATTTTAAAAAGACTATCAAACATGTTAAAAAATGATTGTTCTAAGTGGATAAGTGCGTTAGCTGAATTTGCGCCTGGGAGAGTTTTAGTTTTTCCACCACCACCGCCTATCGCTTCTGAGTCTTTTATCTTAGCGAATCCGGGTAGATTTGCTGAGCGTTTTGCCAAGTTTGGTGTGACCTCTGCGCCTATCAGATTTAAGGCATGGGCGCATCAAAATCAACTTATTTGCGCTGAAGCTGAAAAAGCCGGTGCTGAGTTTATAGGATTGCCTGATGAAGTATTTGACGACGAGGGTTTTTTGGCTCAGTGCTATTATGGCTCAGATCCGACTCATGGCAGCGAGACTTACGGCAAATTAATGCTGGATTATGTGGTTAGATGCGCGCTATCAGAAAGGCAAGGTAGAGTTGAGAAAAAACATCCTTATAGTGACTTGCCCGATTATGCGTTTTGGAAGCAAGCCGTTGCTCAGGTTCCTATAGAATTGTTTGAGCTTGTGCAAGACGTGGCTTTTAAAATTTCCCGAATAGATAAAGTGGCTACGGCTGGGAGTTGTTTTGCCCAACACATTTCTAAACGGCTAAGAAAAAATGGCTTTTGTTTTTTAGTGACAGAAGCATCGAATGATAAGGATGAATCTTACGATTTCTCAGCTCGTTATGGCAATGTCTATACGGCGAGACAGTTGTTGCAACTCTTCGATAGAGCGTTCGGCTATTTTACACCTATTGACTCATTCTGGTTGTTGAGCGAGAGCCGTTATTGTGATCCGTTTAGGCCTAGACTTAAACCTAATGGCTATGCAACGCTTGATGCCTTAACTGAAGATCGCGAGCGACATTTGCAAGCGGTGCGCGAAATGTTTTCTGCTTTAGATGTGTTTGTTTTTACTTTAGGTTTGACTGAGTGCTGGCGGTCTAAGCTAGATGGTGCAGTTTATCCTATTGCGCCGGGTGTGGCGGGTGGGTGTTTTGATGATGATAAATATGAGTTTGTAAACTTTACAGTTGGCGATGTCGTTAATGATCTTAAGCAGTTTATTTATAAGCTGCGTTTGATTAATCCAAAAGCAAAGCTAATTTTAACCGTTTCACCCGTGCCTTTAGTGGCAACCTATGAGAAAAAGCATGTGTTGTTATCAACGACGTATTCTAAGTCTGTGTTGCGTGTTGCAGCTGAAATGGTCGTTGGTGAGCTTGATGGCGTGAGCTATTTCCCTTCTTATGAAATCATAACAGGTAGTTATAATCGTGGTCGTTATTTTGCTGCGGATTTAAGAACCGTGACCGAAGAGGGTGTTGATCAGGTGATGGCGGTGTTTATGAAAAATATGACAGAGGGGTATATTGCTGAACAAAGTTTTGGCGATTACGATGAAGAAATGTTGGCTTTATCTGAAATGGCTTGTGATGAAGTCGCGCTAGAGAAAAATAAGTCATAAAAAAACCGCATCTTTTGGTGAAAGATGCGGTTTTAATTTGAACAGCTTAAAAAACCGCCGATTAAAGTAGCGGCGGTTTAGGCGATATTAGATAGCGCCAAATGCTGTTTTGTTAGTGTACGTTTCAGTTGAAACAACAGCACCGTTGACAATTTTTTGGCCTGTCGCTTCGATGGCTGGGCTTTCAACAGCGAATTCGAAGTGAATTGCGCCAGGATATGCAGCATTAAGATCAGCACCGTTAATGACACGAGTTTGACGAGACGCTAAAGGTACGATAGCAAAAGTTGAACCTGATGTTAATGGTACAAGAGCGCCCGATGCATTCCAAGCCAATACAGTGATATTACCGCTACCGGCTGGGATGTTACCGCTTACGTCAGTAATTCTGATTTTGTTAGCAGAACCAACAAAGTTAGTCAAGAACGAGCTTCCGTTACGGTTAATAGTATAGCTAGCTGCGTCGCAAGCAACTTCGTGAGCTGTCCATAAGTTAACTGTATCTTGTAACACGCTTGTTGTTAAAGTGAAGCTGCGAGCCGGTTGAGATGTTGTACCGTCAATTGTGAATTGCGGTGCCAATGCTAAAGTTGCGCCACCAGCAAGATCGACGGTGTTAGTCGCATACGCTTCAGTTTTAGCTGCATTGATTAAGAATTGACCTACTGTGCCGCCAGTTGTAGAGCCAGCGTTGTTGCTGCCTGTAACGCCAGAGGCGGTTACAGTTGTAACACCGTTAAAGTCACCAACGATTTTGTAAACAATTTTGTTGGCAGCAATTGGCACTGCTGGAGAAGCTGCGTTGCTAGCTGTGGTGTAAGTTAATGCATCGCCAATTAAAGGAGTAAAGCCGTCATTGAACAATTTAAAGCCTTGAGTGACTTCAGCGGTGTTAGCTGCTGAGACCACTTGAGAGTCTGTGCAAGATAACAAGTTTGAGCCTATGAATAAAGGCACGATAGCATCTGAGGTTGATTGGCCCGCCATTGGTAAGTTGTTAATGCTGTTGATAACAGAACCCACAACATTTTTAGTCGTGATGGCTAAATCAACACTTGTGCCTGCAGATACACCTGACAAGTTGAAAATGTTGCCAGTGGTATTTAAGCTAATAGTTGAGCCAGCAACTGTTAAGCCGTCAGTGGCGTGGAACTTAATAACAGGACCTGATGCAGCGGCAGTGACACCGTCAGCTTCAAAAAAACCGTCAAACGCAAAAGCAGCATCTGCAGCGCTTGATGATAATACAGGAATGCCAGTGAATTTAGCGCCGCCAGTTAAAGTAAAGATGACTTGGTCGTTGACGGTTAATGATTGTTGCGGAGAGGTGGTCAATAAAAATGCTGCATCAACGGCATTTGCTGGGATACCTGTCACGTTAGCAGTTGATTGGATAATAACCGTTCTTGTGGTGGTTGAACCTGCTGTCCACGCTGCCATAGCTGAAGTGCCAGCCAATAGGGCGGATGCGACTGCTGTTGCCATTAAGGTTTGTTTAACTAATTTCATTGGATACGTCCTATTAAGAAAAATATGGGTTTCGCGAAAAACACACGCTAGCCAGAGCATACTAGAAACTGACTAAACGTTATGGTAAATTAGGCTTTTTCAATTGTCAATTTTCTTAAGGCTGATGTCAGTATAATCAGCGATAAAAATCAACAAAGATAGAAATTGCATGATAAGTGTATTCTATCTTGGCGTTGGTGCATA
>CAWUNX010000215.1:0-6917 GCA_963923905.1 uncultured Methylocucumis sp. | reverse complement strand
ATTATGTATTATCGCTCATTTCTTGGTATTGGCGTTGATGGAAATAGCCTTATGTGTTATCAGCTGGCTCTACGGTAGAAAATTTAGCGTTGTCAGGTTCGGCATTGAGCGCAACCGGTAACGAGTTAGCTAATATCTTAACGGGTACTGCAGGTAATAATACGTTAAACGGTGGGTTTGGTGTTGATACGTTAAAAGGTGGTGCGGGCGATGACATCTATTATGTTGATGACGCCAGCGATGTTGTGGAAGAGTTAGCCGGTGCTGGTATTGATACGGTCATTGCCAGCACTGATTATACGTTGGCAGATAATATTGAGAACTTGCAATTTACCGGCAGCACAGGGTTTATAGGTACCGGTAATGTAAGCAATAATACGCTGACAGGTACTCTAGCTAACGATACCTTATATGGCTTAGGCGGTGATGATACGTTAGACGGTGGTTTAGGTAATGACAGCTTAGTCGGCGGCGATGGCGATGACACCTATTACATTGATAATATTAACGATGTGGTTGTTGAAACAGCAGGTGGTGGGATTGATAGGGTTTATACCAATATCGATAATTGGATACCTAGCGACAACATTGAAAACATTAGCTTAACTGGTAATGCTCACACTGTTACTGGTAATGCGTTAAATAATAGTCTAACCGGTAATACGGGTGATGATACGATTGATGGCGGTGACGGTGATGATTTAGAGTCAGGTGGTGATGGAAATGACGTCTTAGTATCGGCTGCGGGTTTAGATACATTAGCGGGTGGAAGTGGTGATGACCGCTATGTGTTAACCGGTGGCGCGGCAACCATTGAAGATTTTCTTGGCCATGATACGGTTGATGCCAGTGATGCGAGTGGCGATAGCAGTATCGATTTGAGTACTGGGGTATTTCATGTTGAGGGACAGGATTGTCATACCAGCACGGCCGGTACAACATCATCACCACTGGATGTGCAATTCTTACAAGACTTAACGGGGTCTTTTTTAGACGATATTGCGACAGTACGGGGTTTAGTGCCGCAAATTGTTTCAGCGTTACAAGCAGCCCAAGCCAATAGCGAGTTTGGCGTATCGACGTTCCGCGATAAAGCGATTGGCGCTTTTGGTGGTGTCGGCGATTGGGTTTATCAAATGCCGTTGGCATTAACAACAGCAACGGCGTCATTAACGAATGCTTATGCATCCATGGTAGCCAATAACGGCGCAGATGGCCCAGAAGCTCAAATTGAAGCGTTAATGCAACTGGCTTTACACAGTGCCGAAGTCGGTTTCCGTCCAGATTCGGCTCACTTCGTTGTGTTATTCACCGATGCGCCTTTTCATAATGCCGGTGATGGCGCATCAGCAGGTATTACAACACCGAATAATGGCGATGCGATTATGGATGCAGGTCCTTCGGGCGTTGCTGGTACCGGTGAAGACTATCCGATAATCGCGCAAGTGCAATCGGCTTTAGCAGCAGCCAATATCATTCCTATTTTCGCCGTTGCGGGTGGTTATGAATCGACTTATCAAGGTTTAGTGACTTCCTTAGGACGAGGTGCGGTCGTCACCTTAACGGCGAATAGCTCAAATGTCGTTGCCGCGATTACCGGCGGGTTAACTCAAGCGACTACGACACGGATAGAAGATGCTGATGGTGGTGTTGGTAATGATGCATTAACCGGTAATGTCTTAGATAACCGCTTAACCGGCAATGGTGGTAGTGATACTATCGTAGGTAATGAAGGTAATGATAGTTTAGTAGGCGCTACAGGTGATGATATTTTGACCGGTGGTAGTGGTAACGATACGTTTATTTTTGCTAAAGGCGATGGTCATGACGAAATCACTGACGACAGCGTAGGCAATACTGCCACCGATGTTGTTCATTTTACCGATGTTGCTTCTACTGATGTTATTTCTGTTAGCCAAGTGGCTGGTACCAATAATTTATTACTGGTGTATGGCTCAGGCGAGCAATTAACCATCGATGGTTATTTCGGTGCTAATCCGGATGGTAGCATTGCTAGATTTGAATTTAGTGATGGGGTGAATTGGTTGAGGGCGGATATTTTAGCGTTAATCGGTGGCGGTAATACCGCACCAGCGCTTACCGGTATCCCTGCGCTGTTAAGTAATGGCATAGAAGATACTACGCAAATCATTACCCAAGCAGAATTACTACAAGGTTATACCGATGCTGATGGCGATACATTGTCGGTAGTGAGCTTAAGCGCTGATCACGGTAGTTTTGTCGATAATGGTGACGGTAGCTGGACGTTGACTCCCACAGGCAATTATAACGGTGCCATTACTTTGAATTACCAAGTCAGTGATGGCAAAGGTGGCGTTTTAGCAGCAAGTTCATCATTTAACTTGGCGGCAGTTAATGATCAACCGGTGTTATCGGGGGTACTAGCAACCTTGCCAGATACCAATAAAAATACGTCTGTTATGATTAGTGCTGTTGATTTATTGGCGGGTTATAGCGATGTTGATGGTGATACGCTTTCTGTTGCTGGTTTAACTGCTGATAATGGTACGTTGACTGATAACGGTGATGGTAGCTGGACTTACCAGCCTAATGCTAATTATGTGGGTGCTGTTAATTTGACATATAACGTGATTGATGGTCAAGGCGGCAATATATCAGCTAGCCAGGCTTTTAAGGTTATCTTTACCAATTCAAATCCAGCACAAACAGGCGCGTTAGCGACATTAGCGACAGGCAGTGAAGATCAAGCCTATGTTATTTCAACAATTGATTTACTGACAGGTTATAGCGATAGTGATGGCGATACGTTGTCGGTAGCAAATTTAACGGTTGATCATGGTGTATTAACAGACAATCTTGATGGTACATGGACGTTTACACCTGCGGCAAATTATTACGGACCTGTGACGCTAAATTATGATGTGATTGACGGCCAAGGTGGTCATGCAGCAGCGGTGCAAATGTTTGATTTGGCAGCAGTTAACGATAACCCAGAACTTACCGGTTCGCAGGCATTGTTAGCAGATGGTTTGGAAAATAGCGATTATTGGATTTTTGCTAGTGACTTGTTAATCGGCTTTAGTGATGTCGATGGCGATATTTTGTCAATCGCGAATTTAACCGTCGATAATGGCACGTTAACTCAAACAACTAGCGATCTTTGGACGTTGACACCAAATGCTAATTATTTTGGTACAGTGAATCTGAGTTACGACGTCATTGATGGCAATGGGGGTAGCGTAGCGACAGCACAATCCTTAGTGTTACAACCAACTAATACCGCACCCGTTATTGCAGGGATGAGTATTGCGGCGGCGACTGTTTCAGGTACGACGATTAATTACGCCGGAAGTCTATCATTTACTGATGCCGACTCCAGCGATACTCACACCAGCACACCCGTTACAGCCGCTGGAGCGGCAGGCGGTGTATTATCGACTAGCCTTAGCGAAACTGGCGGTACGGGTAATGTAAATTTCAATTACAGTTATGTTATACCGGCTACGTTTGGAGCTAGTGTACAAAGCATAACGGATAGTTTTGCTATGACTATTGATGATGGTCAAGGTGGTTCAGTCAGTCAAAATGTTGCGGTAACGGTGACGACGGGTACGTCGGCTGCAAATACCTTAACAGGTAGTAATGGTATTGATATTTTGGTCGGTGCTGGTGGCAATGATGCTTTAAACGGCTTAGACGGTAATGATGTTTTAGTTGGGTCATCAGGTGCTGATTCAATGTTAGGCGGTTTAGGTGATGATGTTTATTTAGTCGATAACACAGCTGATGTGATAACAGAGGCGGCTAATGAAGGTGTCGAGCAAGTCATTAGCAGCGTGAGTTATAGTTTGGCAGCTAATGTCGAAAATCTCACCATTAGCGGCACAACGACTCTGAATGGAACTGGTAATAATAGTGACAACGTTATCGTGGGTGGTTCTGGTAATAACATACTCGATGGTCTTGCCGGTGCTGATACTATGCTGGGAGGGTTGGGCAACGACACGTTTGTCGTCGATGACGCTGCCGATTCTGTTGTTGAAGCCGCAAGCGAGGGTACTGACACTATTAAAAGCGGCTTATCGTTTGATTTAAATACGGTAACAAGCGTAGAGAATTTAACATTATTGGGTGTTGCTAATAACAATGCGACTGGCAATGCAGGTGCAAATACCATTACCGGTAATAGTGGTAATAACGTGTTAATAGGTGGTGCTGGTGCCGATAAGTTAATTGGCGGTGGTGGTGATGACACGTATGTTGTCAATATTTCTGCGGCAGGTGCCGTAGAAGACGCCATTACTGCAAATACCGGTCTCGATACGGTGTTAGTACAAGGCAGTTATGCGGGTGCTGCTAAAACCATCATAGCCGCGACTGCAGTTGAAATTTACGATATATCTAATACGGGTAGCTCGTTATTAAATCTTACTGGTAATGCAAGCGACAATGTATTAATTGGCAATGATGGTAATAACGTATTAACCGGCGGCGCTGGCATTGATTCGATGCTGGGGGGCTTAGGTAATGATACTTATGTGATTGATGATTTGGTTGATGTTGTGAATGAAGCCAGCGATGGTGGTATCGATACTATTAAAAGTTCAATTTCGTTTAATTTGAATTCAGTGACGAATATTGAGAACTTGGCCTTAACAGGAACCGCTAATATTGATGCGGTCGGTGATGCGGGTGCTAATACGATTACCGGCAATACGGGTAATAACGTATTAATCGGTGGTGCAGGCGTTGATAACTTAATCGGTGGCGGCGGTAACGATACTTATATCGTTAACATTACAGACCAAGGGTCATTAGAAGATACAGTGACCGCAAAATCGGGCATCGATACGCTGGTTATACAAGGCAATTATGCAGGTATCGTTAAAACCTTAACAGCGGCGTCAACGATTGAAAACTACGATATTTCCGCTACCGGAAACGCCTTGTTGAACGTAACGGGTAATGGTAGCAACAATCAGTTAATCGGTAATGATGCCGCTAACCAAATTACCGGTGGTGCAGGTATAGATACAATGAGCGGTGGTTTGGGCGATGATATTTACGGTGTCGATAATGTGTCTGATAGTGTTGTCGAAGTCGAGGGTGCTGGCATTGATAAAGTGAATAGCTCAGTTAGTTTCGATTTATCGACTCATGCTGTCAATGTTGAACAACTAAGCTTAACAGGTAATGCGCTGATTAATGCAACAGGCAATAACAGCGATAACACGCTTACCGGTAATGCTGCCGCTAATATTTTGTTAGGCAACGACGGCAATGACATTCTAATTGGTGGAGGTGGTAATGATAGTTTAACCGGTGGTACAGGTGCAGATGTCTTTAGGTTTAACGCGACAGTCAATGCGCTTAGCAATGTTGATACAATTAATGATTTTGTCTCGGGTGCCGATGTGTTGCAATTCAGTAGTGCTGTGATGAATAAGCTAGGTGCTATGGGTCAATTTAGCATAGATGATGCGCGTTTTTGGGTGAATACGACGGGCTTAGCACATGATGCCGATGATCGCCTTATTTACAACAGTTCTACAGGCGAGCTGTTCTACGATAACAATGGTTCAGCGACTGGAGGTGCGGTGTTAGTTGAGGTATTAACAGGGGCTGCGCCGCTATCAGCGACTGATATTTGGGCCATTTAGGCTTTATTACAAAAATGGATATACCTGACACCTGTCTTTTGCATTATAACGCGTAAAAAGATTGGCAAAGGTATATTCATAGTTGTCATTGCCGTCAAAGATGCCGTGGTGGCTTTGATTATAGGGATTAGCGGTTTAACCGAGAACGGGCGCTTTGTTTCTTAGCCGGCATTCTATGCCAGCGCATCAATAAAGACATTATTCAACTCACTTTGTAAGTTTTATTACGCCAATTATTAGCTGTGTGTATGTTAGGCGTCGAAAACCTCATCTAAGAATTT
Organism: uncultured Methylocucumis sp.; assembly: GCA_963923905.1. Classification (GTDB taxonomy): domain Bacteria; phylum Pseudomonadota; class Gammaproteobacteria; order Methylococcales; family Methylomonadaceae; genus Methylovulum. Next base: position 994 of record CAWUNX010000215.1, on the reverse strand, counting down.
ATATTGGCATTCATATGCTGATTTTGTATAGTATTCTACAATAAAGTAATAATAGAACATTATACAGTGAATCCTGCTTGGTTAATCCTTATTGTCAGCTTGCCAACCCAAAACGCTGCTGGGCGGATGCGCGTGTGGCGAGCATTAAAAGCACTGGGTTGTGGCGTGTTACGCGATGGTGTGTATTTATTGCCTTACCGCAAGACATTTCGCCAGATGCTGCAAGCGCAAGCCGAAGATGTGGTTATAGGTGGCGGAAATGCTCATATTTTGGCGTTGGACAGTGAAAACTCAGAACAGCAAAAAAGTTTTGAAGCCTTATTTGATAGGTCAGTCGACTACGCCAAATGGATGGCATCACTGCCACAAATAGAAGCGTTGGACGAACCGAAGCAATTAACCCAACTGCAAAAGCAACTGTTGCGATTGCGCAAAGATTTTGAAGCCATTGTGCTGCAAGATTTTTTTCCGGGTGCGGCGCGCGAACAAGCCGCTACGGCGTTGGAAGATTGGGAGTACGCATTGACGGAACGCCTAGCGCCGGATGAACCCCATGCCATCGACCAGCGCATCAGAAAGCTGCGTCGGCAAGATTTTCAAAACCGCTTATGGGCAACTCGGCAACGCCCTTGGATAGACCGACTCGCCAGTGCTTGGCTGATTCGTCGGTTTATCGACCCAAACGCGCGCTTTCTCTGGTTGAAAGAGACCGGTGATTATCCGGCAGATGCGTTGGGCTTTGATTTTGATGGCGCAGCATTTACCCATGTCGGCGCGAAAGTTACTTTTGAAGTGCTGTTAGCCAGTTTTGGGCTAAGCCAAGATGCCGCATTAAACCGGCTCGGTGCGCTTGTGCATTATCTCGATGTTGGCGGCGTTCCTGTGTTGGAAGCAGCGGGCCTGGAAACGCTGCTGCGCGGGATGCGACCAGGTTTTGACGATGATGACGCGTTTCTCGCTGAAACTGAAAAGATGTTCGATGCCTATTATTTAG
>CAWUNX010000214.1:0-6965 GCA_963923905.1 uncultured Methylocucumis sp. | reverse complement strand
AAAATGGTGATAGGGACAGAATAACCATCAATTTATTTATGCACCAACGCCGATTCGACACGGTAGATTGCCCCGGCTTCCCCTGACATGCCGCAGCTAATACCACACCCCTCAAAAGCAGGACCACCGGCTGCTGACGTGACCCATAATTTTTTACCATCCCACAGTGCAATTTCTGAATTTGTACCAAAATCAACTAACAACGAATAAGCAGGCTGAGTGATTAATTGCGTATTGATGACGCCCATTAACAAATCAGAGCCAATAAAACCACCTAAAGGCGGCACAAAGTCTATTTGTGTCTGCTTAGACAACCCTAAATCTCGTTGCACAACCTCGACAGTATCTGGCTGAATATCAATACAACATTGCCAAAACTCAGGCTGTAATAACAATGCTATATTTTTACCTGATGCTAAGGCGAGCATTGCGGTATTACCCACTATCACTATCTTATCAATAGCTGATGCAGTAATAGCTGCTTGCTCAAGCATAAACTCAATCGCATTAGCCAGCGCAGAGCGGATTAAGCCGATTAGTGCCTGCTTACTATTCTCAGAATGCTCCGCCATAGCTAAACGGGTTAACACATCACCGCCATAAGCAATTTGCGGATTTAACCCAATACAACCAGTAAGTCGCCTTGCATCGCCTAACGCCCATAGCGATAAACGAAGATGAGTGCTGCCTAAATCAACAACAATACCATAACGATGTTTCAACTCTGGTCGCTTAGGCAAAATCGGTAAGCATCCATATTCGCTGTCTTGCAACAAACGCCAATGCAGAACGGGTATGCTTGATTGTGCAATACGCACAGTCATATCCGCTCTAGGCCGAATTTGGCAGGCTAAACGCCAACCGGTCTCAGCGTCTGATTTGCTCACTAGGTTTTGCTCACTAAGCGCCAACAGCATAGAATAGCCGTCTAACACTTGAACTTTACACTGTCCACAGCCACCATGCCCACCACAGATGGAACGTATCGGGTAACCTTCGAGCAGCAAAATTTCTAATAAAGTAGCACCGGATTGAAAATTAAAGCGCCGATACCGACCATCCGGCATGATTAACGTCATTTTGTTACAAGAATCATTCAAATTCATAATGTTATGTAAACCTAACTGTTTATACCGCCAACGATAAACACGTGTTATCTCTTCAACACCTTACTCGTATAAATAAAAATGAAAAGACAATTTTGGGTATTAATACACCGTTACGCAGGTCTTTATTTAACATTTTTTCTCATCATAGCTGGCGTCACCGGAAGTATTTTAGCGTTTTATCAAGAATTAGATGATTGGCTAAACCCTGAACGACGCTTTGTGGCTATTGAACAACAAGCCATGTTAGATGACATTACGCTAGTCGAAAAAGCCCAAGCAATAGTCCCTGAAGCCAGAATTAACCAAATTGTGTTTAACCGTAAGCCAGGGCAAATTTTTGAAGCCGGTTTATTACCCAAAATTGATAGCGAAACCGGTAAACCTTTACCACTCGATGAATTTTCAATCCGCCTGAATCCATATAGCGGCGAATTGATAGATTACGGCTTAGACGAAGACGATAGTATTTGGCCTATTACTAAAAGCAACGTCATGAACGTCATTTATAAACTGCATTTCTCTTTATTATTAGAACAACCGGGGATTTGGTTATTAGGTGGATCGGCGTTAATTTGGACTTTAGATTGTTTTGTCGGTTTTTATCTAACCTTACCGCCAGCAAGGAAAAAAGCCTCAACCCCATCGACGCAAACGGGTAAAAGCTTTTGGTCACGCTGGTCTGTCGCTTGGAAAATTAAATGGCCGAGTTCAACTCATCGCTTAGCGATTGATTTACATAGAGCCTTTGGCTTATGGCTGTGGCTGATGTTATTAGTGATTGCCTGGTCAGCGGTCAGTTTTAACTTGCGCGAGTTTATTTATCAGCCGTTGATGACCTGGGCATTTAACATGCCGGATATGGAACATTACCCGGACTTAGCTGAATTAGAAAAAGCTAAACCCGAACCTAAACTAGACTGGCGTGCAGCTCATGAAATGGCCAAAAAGTTACTGGCTGAACAAGCGCAACAGCATGATTTTAGCGTATTAGGTGAAATTGAACTGGCGTATCAACCTGAACTAGGCATGTATATTTATCAAGCCGAAACCGATAAGAACATCGGTGAATTTGCCCCTATGTTGTATTTCGACGGCGACACGGGGCAATTCGCGGGTATTTATGGCTTACCCGATGAAAATATCGGCTACACGATAACCATGTGGTTAATGTCGCTACATAGAGCGCGTGTATTTGGCTTGCCGTTTAAAATTTTTGTTTCTGCAATGGGCTTAGTGGTTGTAATGCTGTCTATAACAGGTCTTTACATTTACTTAAAAAAACGTAAGGCTCAAGCGCTAAAAAAGCATTAAACGACAGCTAATTAACGCTTAAAATTTTTCAAAATCTTTTAAATCAATATCAGAACTTGATGAATTCGCTTTCTTGGCTTTAGGCGCGGCGGTCGCGTAATCGGGTACGACCAATTTTGAACTTCTACCCATTGATGAGCCTTTAGCTGCCGCATAATTATTTTCAACTTTAAAAAACGCCACCGATTGTTGTAAATTTTCTGCCTGCGCACTCATTTGTTCAGAAGTCGCCGCAAGTTCTTCCGATGCTGAGGCATTTTGTTGAGTGGTGTGGTCTAATTGCGCCATGGCATCATTAATTTGGTTAATGCCTTGCGCTTGTTCCTCTGAAGCTGCAGTGATTTCTTCAACTAAATCAGCGGTTTTTTGAATATTAGGCACAATATGCTCTAATAATTTTCCCGCTTCCTCAGCAATATTAACGCTATTCGTCGCTAATTCTTTAATTTCTTGTGCGGTCACCCGGCTATTTTCAGCCAATTTACGCACCTCAGCAGCCACTACGGTGAAGCCTTTACCGTGTTCACCAGCTCTAGCAGCTTCTATCGCAGCATTCAATGATAGTAAGTTAGTTTTATAAGCTATATCTTCAATTAAGGTTATTTTGCCCGCGATTTGCTTCATCGCGTCGACGGTGCGTTTAACTGCATCGCCACCTTCAGCAGCCTCTTTAGCCGAAGTGCTTGCCATAGTATTCGTCACTTTAGCATTTTCAACATTTTGCTGTACGGATGCTGTCAATTGATGCACCGATGAGCTAGTAGATTCTACACTTGACGCTTGTTCAACAGCCGATTGGCTTAACGCTTGTGAAGTTGCACTAATTTGCTGTGATGCGCCGACCATATTACTGGCATTCGCTCTCACACCTTCAACGACTTCTTTAAAGCGTAAACTCATGGATTGCAATGCAGCTGCTAATACACCAATTTCATCTTTTTGATGAATATCTAACGTTACTGTTAAATCCCCTTCCGCTAACGAATTCGCAAAAGCAACGCCTTTTTGAATAGGTTTGGTAATCAAGGCCGCCAAGAAAAAAGCAATCAATAAACCTAAAGCCACAGACACTAAAATGGTACAGATAATAATAATATTGGCTTGACGCACTAACACATCAGCTTCATTTCTTGCGGCCTCTAATTGCTGGTAACCCGCTGCTTCAGCATCTTGAGCTTGTTGCATTACGGTTTGTCCGTATTCTTGCATTCGGGCAAGAATAGCTTTCAATTCATCGTCGTTTTTAATCCAGTTTTGCGCAGCTTGTTCATATTCTGTGGTAGCTTTACGCGCTTGTTCAATTAAATCAAGCAAGGATTTTTCAATGGTGATTTTTTCTAAGTCGTCGTATAAACGCATTAACTCGGGCAACATCACCATCATTTTGTTCCAAGCAACCCGGTCTTTATAATTCACTTCCTCTTTTTCTAAGCGAATGATTCGATTTGCTTTGACGCGAATAGCTACCGTTCTGACATAGCGTTGTACATACTCATCTAAGGTTTTGGCATCAGCACCTTTAGCCATAGCATTATCGTAAGCATCCTTCTGAATATTCATAAACTTTTCTGACATATCAATAACGCTTAATCCTTTATCGACCATCAGTGCAACCATTTGTTTATTCGCTTTTAACATGTCAACACCTTTATCGAATTCATCATCGTAGCGCTTAGCGTCTTTGCGCGCGTTAGCGACTTGATCTAATAGACGTGTATTATTGTTGCTTTTCGCTAGTTGGGTGAGCTTATCTAAATACTCATAAAGCTGTTTTAAATTATTATTTAAACGCTGATTATTTTCTTCTTTTTGATAAAGTAAAAAATTCTTTTCTTCTAAAATGGTAGAAAAAGCCATGCGTTCAACGCCTGTTGCTAATTCCACCGCTTTTGCATTATTGTCGGTAATCCCAAACAGCGCATCAGCCACTTTTGATACATAGCGCTGAGCAACGACACCGAATACTACAGTGATAAGCACCAATAACATGGCGCCGCTTAGTATTTTTGTTTTTACGCTTAAGTCATTAATATTCATTTACTTACTTCCGATGTCTGGAATTGTGGGTTGTTTTCTTGCATGATAGGTTGAAACTCTGCTAATTCGGTAATCGACAAAATACGCTCAATCGCTAATAAAGTAATAAATTCGTTGTTTACCTTGCCCATAGCCTTGATAAATTCGGTGCGAATGTCTGTGCCAAAGTCAGGTGCCGGTAACAAATCGACTTCGGCAATATCGAGAATTTCATTAACTTGATCAATTAAAGCACCGACCATGTGCATTTCATGAGCTAATTCCACTTCGACTAACACAATACAACTTAACTTACTAAGCTCACTCGCGTGTTGGTATAACCTGGCCGATAAATCAATGACAGGAACAATATTGCCGCGTAAATTAATCACACCGCGTATGTAAGCCGGTGTTTTAGGGATTCTAGTAATCCTAGTGGTTTCGATAATTTCTTTGATTTCTAATATATCGATACCAAGTACCTGATTTCCTAGTAAAAATGTCAAAAACTGTTGGTAAGTATCGTCAACCAACAACGTATCGTCTTGGCTAGATTGTTGGTTTTCACCTATTAAACGAGCCATAGCGCACCTAACTGTAAGAATGGGCTATCTTATGTTGATAGCCAGAATCGGTATCTCGAATCGCATGTTGAATTAACCCTGCCACATCTAAAATTAATGCAACATCACCGTCACCTAAAATCGTTGCGCCACTCACGCCTTGTAAACGCTCAAATAGTTTTCCTAGCGGTTTGATAACAGTTTGATGCTCGCCTTGTAACTCATCGACAACTAGTCCTATTTTTTTATTAGCCATTTTTACCACCACTAAACTTTCTCTATGGCCTGTGTAAATGTGTTGTGTTCGGTCCTGAAAATAATCGGCTAATCTTAAATACGGCAACACTTCACCACGCAAATTAATATAATGTTTAATCGTATCTATCTTCCATTCAGCAGCATTCATTTCCACACATTCTTCAATCATATTCAGCGGAATAATGTAGCGTTCGTTTTCTGCCACCACCATAAAACCATCGATAATAGCTAACGTTAATGGCAGCCGAATTGTAATCGTCGTGCCAACACCTTCTTGACTGGTTACATTAACTGCTCCACGTAATGCCAAGATATTTTTGCGCACCACATCCATACCAACGCCGCGCCCAGATAAATTATTTGCCTGCTCTTTAGTGCTTAAACCTGCCGAAAAAATCAAATTAAAAATTTCCTGTTGGCTAAGCTGTTGATTTTCATATACTAAGCCATTTTTAATCGCTTTCGCTAAAATTTTATCGGCATTTAAACCGGCGCCGTCATCTGCAACTTCAATGACAATGTGACCTGAGTCATGGTAGGCATTAAGATAAATATTGCCTTGCGCTGGTTTTCCCGATGCGAGCCGTTGTTCAGGCAGTTCTATGCCATGATCAAGTGCGTTACGGATTAAATGAGTCAATGGGTCATTAATTTTTTCAACCAAGGCTTTATCTAACTCAGTTTCTCCACCGGTAACGACCAATTCAATTTGCTTGTTTAACTCAGTACTCACATCTCTCACCACACGTTTAAACCGTGAAAAGGTTTCTCCGATAGCAACCATTCTTAGTTGCAACGCGCTATCACGGATTTCACTGACTAAGCCCGACATATGAGCCGCTGCTTCATCTAACTCAGTTAAGCGATAACGTTGAGCAAGTAAATTAATACTTGCCCCTGATATTACTAATTCACCGACTAGGTTAACCAATCGACCTAATTTGGTCGCATCGACTCGAATATAATTAGCTGCTTTACTGGCTTTTTCCCGTTCTGACTCTTGCTTTTGCAATGCCTGCGTGACGACTACTTGTTCGGTAAACTGTTGCTCAACTAATATCTCGCCAAGGCGTTTGGCTTGGTTTTGCGGTTGCTCTTGCTGTTGTAACGCTTTATTTATCTCAGAATCCGTTAACGCGCCTATACTGGTCAGTATTTCACCTAATTTCTCTATTTCCTTTACACCATCGGTGTCATTTCCAGATTCCTGCAATAACTTCAGATACTCTTCTATCTTAGAATCTGGCGGAAGCAACCGAATATCGCAGTCGTCCTCAGCAAATTCAAAGATTTTAGCGATTTCCTGCTTAGCTAATTGTGTATGAAATACAATGTGAAACTGTAAATAACAGCTTTCAGAGTCAAAGCTAAAGTCTATAGGTAGTTCTGGTGTTAGCGTTTGAATTGTGACGATATTGCCTTTGCCTTTTAGAAAATTAATGAAAGCAATAGGGTCTATGCCGTTACGCAAAGCATTTGTATGAAATTTTAAGATAATTAACCAGTTATCTTCGGGAGGTACTGATTTAATCGCGGTAATTTCTGGTTCTTTATCGAGAGGTGCTTTGATTAACAATGCATGGTCTGAATGTAATTGTTGGATTAATTGGTTGCTTGTGTCAGCGAATCTATCAGGAAGTGTTGGGCTTTGGTTGGGCGTTGGTGCATAAATCATCAAATAGTCTAAACTAACTCTAAAGTTCAACTG
>CAWUNX010000213.1:0-6981 GCA_963923905.1 uncultured Methylocucumis sp. | reverse complement strand
CGTCGGCAGCGTCAGATGTGTATAAGAGACAGGGTTAACCGAGCAAGTCACGCAGCGCTGGATGAATAATGCACAACATTATCTGGTTACGCATATTCAGCCTGTGACGCATGATAATCCAGATGGCCGTATCGCTGAAGATATTCGTATTGCAACCGAAGAGGCCATTAGTTTATGCCATTCTTTGGTCTATAGCTTTTTGGTGTTGCTCAGTTTTACCAGTATTTTATGGTCGTTATCGGGGGAAACTCATATTAACCTGGGCTTTGTTGAATTTAGTTTACGTGGTCATTTAGTCGGGATTGCGTTGATTTATGCTGCAACCGCATCGTTTTTGGGTTGGCGTATTGGTAAGCCGTTAATTTTTGCAACCGATAACAGGCAAACCGCAGAAGCTAACTTTAGGTTTGGTTTAGTGACTGCGCGTGAGCACTCATTAGCTATTGCGTTAATTCACGGTGAGCAAGATGAGCGTCAGCGTTTAAATGGCTCGTTTAACGAAATTATCGCCGCCTTTAATCGACAAACTAAAGCCATGTCGGAAATTATGATGTTTACGTCAGGCTATTCAATTTTATCAACAGCATTTCCTATTTTAGTGTCTGCGCCACGGTATGTATTAGGCGCTATTAGCTTGGGCAGTTTAATGCAGTCAGTGCAAGCATTTCAGCAAACGACTTCAGCGCTGTCATGGCCGGTGGATAATATGTCTGCGGTGGCACAATGGCGAGCATCTGTTGAGCGTGTACTTGGCTTAGTGAAAGCATTAGACGCCTTAACACAGGAACTCGAAAATAAGTCAGATACAAACCGTATTACGTTGGAAAAAGGTGATGAATCAGTCTTGAAATTTGAAGCCTTATGCGTCGCTAGACTCGACAAAATGGTCTGCGTAGGTCAATTAAACGCTGACATTCATGCCGGTGAGCGGGTGCTCATGGCGGGCGATGCGTTTGCCGGTTCTAAATTATTTAAAGCCATTACCGGGTTATGGCCTTGGGGTACGGGACGTATCCAATTACCCGATGATGAGCCTATCTTTTTTATGCCACCTAGGCCTTATTTACCGGCTGGAAAATTAAAAGCAGCGATTTGCTATCCGCTGTCTGAGGCAGAATTTAGCGATGAGCAAATCTATGCAGCGATGCGCTTAGCCGGTGTTGAAGAGTTAATGCCGGAACTTGATACTGCCGATTGCTGGGATAAATCACTTGAACGAGAGCAGCAACAGCGTTTAGGCGTGGTTAGATTATTATTGCGCAAACCTAAGTGGATATTAATCCAAGAATCCTTCGACTCATTAGACCCTGAAGGTGAAGTCGATATGTATAGGCGGATTTGTCAAGAATTACCCAATGCAACATTGTTAACGGTGACGAATCAGCCGACGGCGGAAGCGTTTCATCAACGTAAGCTAATGTTATAACTATAAAAAGCAGTTTGCATCCAGGAGCATAGTATGAGCAGTGTATTTGAAAACAAATATGGTAAGAAAATTCGTGGCGTCAATTTAGGCAGTTGGTTAGTGGTAGAAAAGTGGATGGTGCCTAGTTTATTCGAGTGGTTAGCCGCTACTGACGAAACATCGCTGTGTGTAGAGTTAGGTGAACGCGCGCAAGAAACCATGCAACGCCATTGGCAAACCTTTATCACCCGTGATGATTTCGTTTGGTTAGCGGAAATAGGCATTAATGCGGTTAGAATTCCTGTAGGCCATTGGCTATTTGGGCCTGATTACCCTTATCACCCAGCTTATCAAGACGTTCGTTATCCGTTTGCGCAGGGCGGAGTAGAGATATTAGATCAAGCGTTCGCGTGGGCAGAACAGCTAGGCATATTAATCGTATTGGATTTACATGCGGCACCAGGTTGCCAAAATGGCTTTGATAATGGTGGCATAAAAGATGTCTGCGAATGGCATACCGATGAGACCTATATCGACTATTCCTTAACGGTGTTAGAGCGGTTAGCGGAACGTTATAAAAATAGCCCGGCGTTACATGGTATAGAAGTGCTTAATGAGCCACGTTGGGATGTGCCGACCGAATTATTGAAAAAATATTACGCCAGCGCGTATCAACGTATCCGCCAACATTGCCGAGCCGAAGACGTTGCTGTGGTCATTCATGATGGTTTCCGTTCGCATACTGAATTTTCGGGTTTTTTGGTGCAGCCTGAAGCCGATAATGTCATTTTTGATGTGCATCGGTATCAATGTTTTGTGCGTGAAGATATTGATTTAGATATTTACGGTCATGCACAAAAATCCGTGGTTGACTGGAAACAAGAAGCCGATGCGATTAATAACGACCGTGGGCATTGGGGGATTGTGGGCGAGTGGAGTTTAGGTGTTGATATTCATGTCGTATCGCTGTGGGCAACAGGCCCTTATAACCATGCGATGGAAGGCATGGATGCGTTTCAACTCGATGTGGCTTATCGACTTTATGCCTCATCGCAATTGGCTGCATTTGAAAAATACTTAGGGTGGTTCTTTTGGAACTATAAAACAGAGACCACGCCTGCTTGGTGTTTTAAAGAGTGCGTTAAACACGGCTGGTTACCGGCGCGCTTTAATTAGTGATTCAGAGAAGTAAATTATTTTGCATCTGAAGGTCAAGTTTATGCGTATTCATTGATAAACGAGATAGCTATGAATCACAGCGCCGACAACGAACAAGAACCTCCCATGATAGCACTAAGCAATGTAGATGATTATTTTGATACCGATGACAACGACGAAGACGATAGCCAGTCACGAGAAGCAGAGCCTGTCGCTGAACCCGCGCTATTAGACATTCCGGTAGATGAATATCAGTTACGGCAGCTCATTGCTAATATCGTCGATAGAGACGAGAACGCGCTAGTTCAGCTCTACCAACAGTTATTGCAGAGGGTTTATGGCTTGGCTTTACGCATTACCCGTTGTCCGCAAACGGCTGAAGAAGTCACTGAAGACACGTTTTGGCAAGTGTGGCGGCAAGCACCGCGTTTTGATGCGGTGCGCGGTAGTGCGATTGCTTGGGTTATGACGATTGCACGTAGTCGTGCGCTGGATGCGTTAAGACGCATAGACCGACCAGAAACAGATGAATCGGCTATTGTGTCAGAACCTGTCAGTACCGACACGCCGCACGATTTGTTGCATGCGGTACAGACGGGTAGTTTGTTGCAACAGGCGCTAGCAGCATTAGAGCCTTTACCTAGGCAGTTACTCGAATTAGCCTATTTTCGTGGTCTAAGCCATGATGAAATTGCCCAATATATGGACATGCCATTAGGTTCGGTGAAATCATTAATCCGGCGCACGTTACTTAGTTTACGACATACCTTGGCTGACGATGCCATGCTTACTTTTACTTATGAATAACATCATGAAAGACTCAAAGACAAAGGATGATAGAGACCTGGATTCAGCCATGAGCGAATTATTGTCGGTATCGTTAAAGCCAATAGCACCCAGCATAGAGCAAACTTCAAGGCTAACGAGTCGCTTGCAACAACGCTTAGCAAAAAATATCACCGACCATGCAGGATTAATCACGGTGCGGGTTAAAGATGGGCTATGGCGTCAGTTACGTCAAGGTGTGCGTTATAAGTTATTGTGGCAAGGCAATGCGGGTAATTCTGTGTTGATAGAATTTGCTCCTGGAGCTGCTTTGCCGGTACATAGGCATAATTGGCTGGAAGAGGGTATTGTGTTGAAAGGGGGTTTACAAATGGATGCGCTAGATTTAAAGCCTTTTGATTATCATGTGTCGCCACCTGGTAGCCGTCATGCCGCTATTCGCTCAAAACAAGGCGCGTTAGCTTTTTTACGCGGCACGTCATTAGGCCAAACCCAAGCTGTCGTGCGTGAATTATTGGGCGGGATTTTACCTTTCCCAGGCAAAGCGGCGTTGACGTGTTATGACAATGACTGTGATTGGCAAGAAGTCTGTCCAGGTGTGCTAAGAAAAATACTGTATGTCGATGGTAATACGGCGTCTTATTTTTATCGTATTCAACCGGGTGGCGTTGCTCCTAGACATGAGCACGGTTTAGATGAAGAATGTATGATGTTAGACGGTGAAGTGTTTTTAGGTGACATCTTGCTGCGTACAGGCGATTACCAGCTTGCACCGGCAGGTACGGTACACGGTGATGCCTATAGCGATGTTGGGGCATTATTGTATGTGCGGGCTAAATTAGTGGTCTAAGGACTTGGTTCATATTAACTTACCGCTAAGACCTGGCAGGTTTTTGAAACCTGCCAGGTCTTGTTTTATAAGTTTTGGCAATGACAAGTTTGGGGTGTTATTTTTAATCCAATCCTAAGCGATGGCTTGGTTCAATTTGGTCTATTCAGCTTGGAATTTATCGATTACTATGCAAGCTAACAGCTATCCTGCAAGGTAGTGTTTGCAGCTATTGCGTTTAGCCATCACTCAAAAAAGGAATAAAGCAATGAACGCCATTTTGAAACTAAGCCTTTACGAACAATTGATGGAGCTACCCGAGCATGTTACCGGGGAGATTTTAAATAGTGAGTTGTACACTATGTCGCGTCCATCTGGTCGCCACGCTGGAGCGAGCAGTTCGCTTGGTATGAGGATAGGTCCACCTTTTCGGTTTGGCGATAACGGGCCAGGAGGTTGGTGGATTATTGATGAACCTGAAATCCATTTTATCCGTAATCAAGAGGTCGCTGTGCCGGATTTGGCGGGTTGGCGACGCGAACGTATGCCGAATGTTCCGGATGACCACCGCTTTGAGATTGTCCCCGATTGGTTATGTGAAATTTTGTCGCCGTCCACTGCGAAAAAAGACCGAGTGGTGAAATTGCCGATTTATGCCCGTTACGGTGTGCCGTATGTATGGATTGTCGATCCGTTAGCACAAACGCTGGAAGCGTTTGAATTGCGCGAAGGGCATTGGACTTTAATTGCCGCACTTAAGGATGATGACCCGGTTGCTGTACCGCCATTTGATGCAGTGACATTTTCTTTGGCGGATTTGTGGGCTTAGGCGGTAACTTTCTCCCAATTAAAAATCAACGCACTAAATAGTCCTTCTTTATGAATGCTCCTACTGAACAGTCAACTAGTTTTAACCCTGCTGCATTAAAAGACAAATACCGGCACGAGCGTGATAAACGCTTACGTCCCGATGGTATTCTGCAATACCGATTGATTGATGAACGTTTACAAGCATTTGTCGCCGATCCTTATACGCCGGTTAGTGCAAGACCTGCTCGTTATGATGACGTGCAAGTGTTAATCGTCGGCGGAGGGTTTAGCGGTTTAATGACAGCGGCCAAGTTAAAACAAGCTGGAATCAATCAGGTGTGCATTGTTGAGCGCGGTGGTGATTTTGGTGGCACTTGGTATTGGAATCGTTATCCCGGTGCGCAATGCGACGTAGAGTCGTATATTTATTTGCCGTTATTGGAAGAATTAGGCTATATGCCTAAAGAAAAATACAGTTACGCCAGAGAAATTTTTGCGCATTGCCAAGCATTAGGACGACATTATCAGCTTTATGACGATGCGTGTTTTCATACCTTAGTGACTGAGCTGCGTTGGGATACAGCAACATTGAATTGGCAGGTTACAACGAATCGTGGTGATACATTGTCGGCTCAGTTTATCTGCTTGGCGGACGGGCCGTTAAGTCAGCCGAAATTACCGGGCATTGCAGGCCTAGAGCGGTTTCAAGGCAAAATGTTTCATACCAGTCGTTGGGATTATGAGTACACGGGTGGGTTTAGCGACGAGCGCTTAGTCAAGCTCGTCGATAAGCGTGTGGCGGTTATTGGCACCGGCGCAACCGGTATTCAATGCGTACCGGTGTTAGCAGACTATGCGCAACAGCTTTATGTCATGCAACGCACCCCGTCATCAGTGTTTGCGCGTGATAACTGTGATACCGATAAAGCTTGGGCGAAATCGCTGATGCCAGGTTGGCAACAAGCACGCATGAATAATTTTAATCGGGTATCAATGGGGATTAACGATGAGCCGGATCAAGTCGATGATGGTTTAAGCCGCATCATGCGCCAGCTTGGTCATTTACCGAAAGGGCAAAGCAATACCGAGTTAAGCCCAGAAGCGCTCGCACAGCAAGTGGAATTGCGTGATTTTGCTGTGATGGAAGAACTCAGAAAACGAGTGGATAGCCTTGTTAACGATGCCAAAACCGCTGAGTTGTTAAAGCCTTGGTATAAAGTCTTTTGTAAACGGCCTTGTTTTAATGATGCGTATTTACAAGCCTTTAATCGCCCTAATGTCCAGCTAGTTGATACCGATGGTAAAGGCGTAACAGGATTAACCGAGACGGCTGTGATTGTTGGCTCTCAATCTTATGAGGTAGATTGCTTAATTTTCGCGACAGGGTTTGAGATAGGCACGGCTTATCCTAAACGTGCGGGCTTTGAATTGTACGGTGATAACGGTTTAAGCTTATCGGAAAAGTGGGCTGAAGGGATGCGCACCTTATACGGTATGCAAACCCAAGGTTTTCCAAACTGTTTTTTTGTCGGTATGACGCAAGGGGCTTATACGGCTAATTACACGCACATGTTGTACGAACAAAGCGAGCATATCGCTTATATTGTTGCTGAAGTGGTTAAACGTGGTCAGCGCGCGGTGGATGTGACTGAGCAAGGTGAGGCGGCTTGGGTCGCTGAAATTACGCGCTTAGCACAATCGTATTCAACGTTTTATCAAGACTGTACGCCGGGTTATTACAACAACGAAGGCAAACCTAATGAAGGCAATAACGCCAAAATAGCTAGTTTTTATGGCGGTGGTTCTGAGGCGTTTTTTGAACTGCTACACGCTTGGCGGCAACAAGGTGATTTGCAGGGGTTAGTGTTTTTGGATTAAGATGCCGCAGAGTTGAGTGTGATGAGCTACGCACTTTGCGTTATGCTTGTTGATGAAAAAAAGGTAACTACTCAGCCCGACCAAAAACCGCTATAGTAATAGCATGAAAATCAAC
>CAWUNX010000212.1:0-6982 GCA_963923905.1 uncultured Methylocucumis sp. | reverse complement strand
GAAACCGATAAGTTGCGCTCTCAAAATCCGTTTGAAACGCTTCGGATGGTTTTTTTCAGGGTGAGTAGTTACGCTCATTTTAAATAGCGCGCTACAATGCACTATACGCGTTAAAACTTTGGGTTAGCACTTTATGAACAATTTCACCACCGCAGGCTTATGCGATTTATATGGGCATACCCCACATTTTCAAATTGCTGAGCCTTTGTTTCAAGCATTTGGCAGTAAAGCAGCCTTTAGCGGTTTGATAACGACATTAAAAGTCTATGAAAACGACGAATTAATCGCCGACGTGCTGAGCGAGCCCGCGATGAATCGAGTATTAGTCGTTGATGGTGGCGGCTCACACCATTGCGCGCTAGTTGATGCGAAATTAGCAGGCCTAGCAGTAGCGAATGGTTGGCAAGGCTTATTAATTTATGGTTGTATTAGAAATAGCGCTGAGATTGCTGAATTACCGATAAGCATTAAAGCCTTACATACCTATCCGAAAAACGGTCATAAACGCGATTATGGTGAGCGCGATGTACTCATTACTTTTGCCGGGGTTAATTTCCGCAAAGACCATTATTTATACGCCGATGCTGACGGAATTATCGTGTCCGAAACAGTATTGAGTTAAAATAATCTCATTTAACCTACTAAACTACTCAAGATATGCAAATCGTACTCGCTAACCCTCGTGGCTTTTGCGCCGGTGTAGACCGCGCTATTGAAATTGTTGACCAAGCCTTAGAAACGTTTGGTGCGCCTATTTATGTACGCCATGAAGTCGTGCATAACCGAACCGTGGTGAATGGTTTAAAAGAAAAAGGCGCCGTATTTGTAGAAGATGTGTCAGATGTGCCGGTTGGCTCGCACTTGATTTTTAGCGCGCATGGCGTGTCCAAACAAGTCCAGCAAGAAGCTAAACAGCGCGAGCTAACGGTATTTGATGCGACATGTCCGTTAGTGACGCGTGTGCATTTACAAGTCGCCAAACACGCTAAAGCCGGTCGAGAAGTGATACTCATCGGTCATGCCGGTCATCCTGAAGTTGAAGGCACGATGGGACAATACGAAAAATGCACTGAGCAAGGTGGGATTTATTTAGTCGAAACGCCTAGCGACGTTGAGCAATTAACCGTTAGTAATCCTGAAAATTTAGCCTATGTGACCCAGACTACGCTGTCGATAACCGACACGCAAATCATGGTTGATGCGTTGCGTAAACGTTTCCCATCTATTCAAGACCAAAAGAAAGACGACATTTGTTATGCCACGCAAAACCGCCAAGATGCGGTACAAGAGCTAGCTAAAACGGCTGATGCTATTTTAGTCGTCGGTTCGCCGAATAGCTCGAATTCTAACCGCTTGCGTGAAATCGCTGAACAGTTAGGTAAGCCTGCGTATTTAATTGATACCGCCGATGATATGCAGCACGCGTGGTTTGATGGGATTAATGTTGTCGGTGTCACGGCTGGTGCGTCAGCTCCAGAAGTGTTAGTACAAGCAGTGATTAACCGATTAAAAGATTGGGGCGGTCAGTCTACGGTTGAAATTCAAGGTATCGAAGAAAAAGTTGTATTTTCATTACCTAAAGGCTTAAAGCGCTAAGACTGTGGCAGACGCGTTAGAAGCTATCCGCTTAGATAAATGGTTGTGGGCGGCGCGGTTTTTTAAAACCCGCAAGCTCGCAGCCGACGCTATTGCGGGTGGTAAAGTTCATGTTAACAAGCAACGCGCCAAGCCCGGTAAAGAGATTCGGGTCGGTACAGAGCTTAGCATTAGCAAAGAGCTTTACCGTTGGGAAATTACTGTCATTGCATTAACCAGCCAGCGGCGTAGCGCTAAAGATGCCGTGTTATTGTATGAAGAATCTCAAGAAAGCCACGACAAGCGCCAACAACAAATCATAGAACAAAAACAACTACGCGAGTTATTGCCGTTTCACGGTATCGATCATAAGCCCAATAAAAAAGAACGGCGTCTGATTCATCGGTTTAAGCAAGGTTAAGTGCTTTGCCATATCCGTTCAGAGGGTATGAAAAAAATAAAAACAATAAAACAAGAGAGGAGCACAACATGAAAACCACGCATCACGGCGGCTGCCCGCACGATTGTCCAGATACCTGTTCTATGGTGTTTGAAGTCGAAGACGGCAAATTAACCGGCGTAAAAGGCAACTCAGAGCACCCGTTGACGCGGGGCGGTTTATGCGTAAAACTTAAAGATTACGAAAAACGCCATTACCACCCAGACCGTTTGCTCTATCCTATGCGCCGTAGTGGCCCTAAAGGCAGCAAGCAGTTTGAACGTATTAGCTGGGATGAGGCGCTAGATGAAATCGTCAGCCGTTGGCAAGCCATTATTACCGAACATGGACCGCAAGCGATTGTGCCGTATAGCTATTTGGGCAACCAAGGTTTGGTGCATGGTTTAAATGGTGGCGATGCGTTTTTCAACCGCTTGGGCGCTACGGTGACCGAGCGCACTTTTTGTGGTGAAGGTTCTAGCACCGCATGGTTATTGACCGTTGGATCCACCGCTGGCGTTGACCCTGAAAGTTTCATCCACTCGAAATACATCATCATTTGGGCGTGTAACTCGGTTAGCACCAATTTACATCATTGGCATATCGTTAAAGAAGCACAGAAAAAAGGCGCGAAAGTCGTCGTCATTGATGCTTATGCCTCCAAAACTGCCAAAGAAGCCGATTGGCATATTGCACCTAAGCCGGGTACCGATGGCGCATTGGCAATGGCGATGATTCATACGATTATCGAAGAAGGCTTGCTGGATCAGGATTATGTTGATAACTACACGCTTGGTTTTGACGAACTTAAAGACCGCGCTAAAACCCGCACGCCGGAATGGGCAGAAGTCATCACCGGCATTGCTGCCGACACCATACGCACTTTAGCGCGTGAATATGCCAGCACCCAACCCGCTGCGATTCGCATAGGCGTAGCCTTGGAGCGCCATCATGGCGGTGGGCAAACGGTTCGTGCGGTCAGTTGTTTGCCTGCGTTAACAGGTGCATGGCGGCATGTCGGTGGCGGTGCGTTACAATTTCCGGTTTGGGAGCATCCGTATAAATTCGATGTGATTTGTCGTCCTGATTTAATCCCCGAAGGCACGCGCGTGATTAACGCTTTGCAAATTGGTCGCGCGTTGACTGACCAACCCCCGACCGGTGTGCCGATTAAATCGCTGATGTGTTGGAATGCTAATCCGGTTACTCAAGCACCGGAAACTGACAAAATCGTCCAAGGTTTAATGAATGAAGATTTGTTTTTAGTCTCAGCGGAGCATTTCATTTCTGACACCGCCTTGTACGCCGATATTTTGCTACCTGCCGCGATGGGCGCGGAAATGGAAGACATGATTTTATCCTGGGGGCATTTATACCTGACGTACAACGCCAAATGCGTAGAGGCGCCGGGTGAAGCGATTCCTAATAACGAAATCTTCCGCCGTTTGGCGGCGCGTTTTGGCTTTACCGAAGAGAATTTTCAATGGTCTGATAGCGAATGCCTGGAGCATTACGTCGATTGGAGTGCGCCTGCTTGTGATGGCATCGATTTAGCGTATTTACGCGAGCACGGCTTTGCACGGCTGAAAGTCGGCAGCAAAGACGACCGTGCACCGCATAGAAACGGCAATTTCCCAACGCCATCTGGTCGTTGCCAACTCAAAGCCGAAGGCGCGACTAACTTTGTTGCTGGCCCATTCCGGCAAATGTACGACGGCTTTCAATCTGGCGAAACGTTAGACCCATTGCCTGATTATGTGCCGCCCAGAGAAGCTGTCACGACTAATGCCGAATTAGCAGACAAATTCCCGCTCAGCATTATCTCACCCAAAAGCCACGGTTTTTTAAATTCCTGCTATGCCAATATGCAGCAAAAAATCAAAGGCCAAGGCGAGCAGTTTGTTTTAATCAATGCCCAAGATGCACAAGCGCGAGGCATTAACAACGGTGATAAGGTGCGGGTATTCAACAATCGTGGCGGCTTTGAAGGCCAGGCCCGCATTACCGATGATGTTAACGCCGGTTTAATCGTCGCCACGCTAGGCTATTGGCGGCAATTGAATACCGGTACTGTTAACAGCATCAGCTCGGCAGAATTTGCCAACATGGGCCACGCACCGTCGTTTTCGGATAATTTGGTGCAGGTGGTGGTGGCTTAAAAAAGCAGATTGGGGAACATCTGGCGCAATGCCTTTATTCTGGTTGGTTATTAACATTAAAATCCAATGATTTTTTCTTATAAATCAATTATATTGAATTTTAGTTCAGCTAGTTGATATTTGCTTCCTATGTTCCTAAAGCAACTGCAAGTCATAAATTTCAAATCATTTCAAAATGTTACCATCGAATTCAATGAGAGCGTCAATGTTCTTACTGGCATCAATAACGCGGGTAAGACGACTATGCTGGAGGCTGTTTTACTTTGGCACGAATGTTTTTCAAAGTTGATTCAAGAAGCCAAAAAATCCACAAATAATTATAAAAAAGGCGACTTTGTTTTAGGAAATACGCTCAATAAATACTTTCCTTCTAGTCGAATTAATAGCGTCAGATCACCTCATATCAATGATATTTTTTATAGATGCGATAAAAAATATCATATCGAACTAAAAGCGACATTTGAGGATGATGGTCAAGAATTAGACATTAACTTCAAGATTAGCGAATCTGGTTTGAATTATGTAATTGAACTAAATAACAATACAACGTACGACTACCAAAAATTCAATCGTTTTTTTAAGGAACTACCCAATCCAATAGGGCTTTATTATGCTTCACCTGTATCTGCGATTAAACAGCAGGAATTATTTGTTACTAAACCTCAAATACAAGATGCCATTTTAAATAGGGAATCGGCCAGCGTTTTTAGAAACCGCTTATATTTACTTTATAGGGACGCATCTTTTAATAATTTTGTGGACGATTTGTCTTATATTTTATTTGGGGGACAGCAAAGAATAACGATAACTACTACAAGCGATTTTAATCGGGATACTAGCCTAAGTTTTAATTTCAAAATCGGACAACAGGATGTCCAAAAGGAAATTGCTTTGCTTGGTAGTGGTGCTTTACAAATTATGGAGATATTGCTGAATTTGTATTATCCAGGCGATGGCTATAAAAAAGATATGAATTTAGTGTTGTTAGATGAGCCGGATAGTCATATTCACCGTGATATACAACAACGCTTGTTAATTACTTTGGTAAAGTTCAGTAAAAATACCCAAGTTATTTTATCCACACACAATGAGTCTTTAATTCGCAACGCCCCGCTAGATTATCTGTTCCATTTGGAAAGCAAGCCCGTCAATCACTATAAAAATCTCGGCTCACAAAATGTGGGTAAGCAACATGCCCGTTTTAAAGGCATTTACCCGACTGTAACTAATCCGGTTATTAGTGCTTTAGGCCATAGCAATGGTTTAGATTTTATCAACGCAATTGAAGCAGACCGCTTGTTATTTGTTGAAGGTGAAGATGATGCGCGAGCGTTTGATCTACTGTTAAAAAAAGCTGTTATTAACAACTCTAAACGCTATGTTTATTGGGTATTGGGCGGAGTTAATCTTGTATTTACTCAATTACATCACTATGAAACTGTTTTCTCGGCGATAAAAAATGAAAAGACCTTATGGGAAAAATCAGCGCTCATTTTTGACAGGGATTACTTAGATGATAAGTTTTGCAGCGATATTAATGAGCGATTGAATAAAAAATTAACCACTCATATTTGGTCCTCTTATACCTTTGAGGCGACATTATTTACCGATTTAGAAAAAACGGCCCGTTTGCTAGTCGAATGGTTAACAACTAAACATCATCCAGCAAATTCCAAAGAGGTTTATGATGCACTCAAATTACACTATGAGGCACAAGGAAAATCTTTAGCGGATTCTTACTCTTCTAAGTTTTATGAAGATACTAGCCATCAACATAAAAACGTTCGAGATTCAGTGAATGCTATTTTTGGTAAACCTAAAATGGAAGCAAATGAGCAGCAGATTAATACTCGAATCCGTGAACATGTAAATGTGAGTTTATCTCAAGGCTTTTACCATAGACTTATGAAAAAAGAACATGTTGGATATGTGATTAATCAAACCCTAAGTATCTATAACGAGCCGTTTGATATAGAAACAAATTTTATAGAGTTGATGCAGTGTGTAAATAAATCTACGTGGCTAGATGAGTGGGATTTTCTTATCCAGTTATAACTAAATATTAGCGATTATTACGATACAGAATTTAGCTGCTTTGCTAAATCTAGCATTTCCGCTTGCGATGTTTAACCCAGCTCTTCATACCGTTGTTGCGCGACCATACGGACATCTTCTTCAGCATCATGTTGCAATTGTTGCAGCAAGTCGGGCAACGCACGTAAGGCCACTTCATAGCGTACCGTCCAATCAGCATCGTCAGCAAGTAAACCTAGCTCATCGACGTCTATACGCTGGGCAACGATGCGGCGGATACTGATTTCAGGGTCATTAGCCATTAGTCCTAAGCTAACCGTTGGCAGACGCTCTGCGACGGTGCGTCGGACTTCGTTATCCGGGTCAGTGACCAAACGGAATAATCGTCCTTCGGGTAGGCGTTTGGCGACATAAGCACGCACCAAATAATCAGGGTCTTGCACCATGAGTTCCAATTCATGTTCTGGTAAACGGTCAGCAACAGTAATCCTGACTTCGCGGTCAGTATCATGGCGCAAATTAATTAGCCACTCCAACGGTACACGGTAGGCTAATACCCGTCTGACTGCTTCGTCTGCATCGCTGAGCATGACTTGCAATTGGCTGGTCGGCACATACCGTGCGGCGATGGCGCGTCGTTCCCAGAAACTATCTTGGCAATAATTGGCGGCAAGGCCGGGATTGGCGCGGAAAAAGCGGTCGATTTGCCGTCCACTATTCGCCACGATACAGCAATCACCCTGTCTCTTATACACATCTCCGAGCCCACGAGACC
>CAWUNX010000211.1:0-6982 GCA_963923905.1 uncultured Methylocucumis sp. | reverse complement strand
ACAGTTGAACTTTAGAGTTAGTTTAGACTATTTGATGGTTTATGCACCAACGCCGGTTAAATATGCAAAAACAGCTAAATATAACATTTATAAGCCTAGCTATATAAAGTAAACGCGGCTTGAATCCGCGATACCGCTCACAAAATGATAGGATTTTTTATGATATTAATCCTGGTACGCTATTTGTTTAGCGTCAGTAAGCCTAATGCAATCGCCCGTTGCGTAAAAAGAGTATCTAAAACTGCAAATTGAACGGGTTTAGTCAATACGGTAATCGCTTCAGGCAAACCTCCACGCTCAAATATTTCCTCAGGCTCCATTCCGGTAATAACCACAATTCTTAAATGATTAAGCTCGGTTGCACCTTGCATTTCCTTTATCATTTCAAAGCCATCAATGCCTGGCATACGCAAATCAGTTAACAATAAATCAGGCTGATATTTGCCTACTAACCTCAAACCTTCGTAACCACTGCTCGCGACATGCAAGTCATAAGGTGTTCTAAACGATTGAAAATTTAACTCATACAGCTTTTGTGTCAGTTTATCATCTTCAACGAGTACAACGTTCAACGGTCTGTTACCAGGTTTTTGCATAACAGGGTAATGCCCTTGCTCATTTTCCTGAAACTTAACTAAATGCTCACGCTTGATTCGTCGATGTCCACCCAAGGTTTTACTCGATATTATCTTGCCATCATCTATCCATTTTTGAATTGTGCGCTGGCTAACATTCAAAATACTTGCAGCTTCTTTTGTTCCAACCCAATCACTCATCTTTATTATCTCTTTTCATTTTGACAACTTTTGCCATTAATATAAGCTTTTCACACTACGTTTATTTCATAGAATTATGCAAATTTAAAAAATTAATGCTGATTTTTTTAGACAGCCAACTTGATTATTCCACAAACAGCACGCCTTAACTAGAGTGATTTTCACTCATACCCATTATAAAACAATATGTTAACTAAACAACAGACTTTCTTGCTCACCCCTCGCTGGGCTTGCGGCGCTTACCAATATTTTTTTTATCTCTATCGCGAATTTTGGTTTTTTCAGGTTTAGCTTTTTTCTCGGCAATCACCTTTTTCTTGCTGCTAACGGCTTTACCCGATGCTTTTATTTTTTTCGGCCCTTGATAACGAGCTATTAGCCCATCAATACTTCGCAGAGCAAAAGTTTGTTTCAAATAGCGACGAATACCCGCCATCACATTCCATTCGGTATGCTGTACCAACATGACTGCAACGCCTAACTCATCAGCCCGGCCTGTGCGCCCTATACGATGAATATAGGCAACAGCACTTCTTGGCACATCAAAATTAATCACTAATTGAATACCTTTAATATCCAAACCTCGCGCAGCTAAGTCGGTACTAATCAACACATTAACCACGTCTTGCTGATATAAATTCATCACCCGCAATCTATCCCTAGCCTCCATTTCGCCATGCAATAAACAGACTCTTAGCTGTTGTGCTCGTAATACATTTTCCAATTCAATCGCTTTAGCACGCGTATTAGTAAAAACTAAAGCCTTGTGAAAAGACTCATAACGTAATAACCAAGCGGTTAACTGAACTTTATGCGCCATATCATCAGCCAATATCATCTGCTGTTGAATATTACTATGCCCATCTTGTAAACGATTCAGCGCGATAACCTGTTGATTACGCAATAATTGATCAGCAATTTTAATAACCGCATAATGGCTTAACGTCGCTGAAAACAGCAATGTTTGCTTTTGCGATGAGCAGTAATTAGCAATAGCTATGACTTCATCCTGAAATCCCATATCTAACATGCGGTCAGCCTCGTCCAGCACTAAGCATGTTACCCCGCTAAAATCGGCATGACCGTGAGTTAGCAAATCCAGCATACGCCCTGGCGTGGCAATAACTAACGAAAGTTTGCGCCGTAACCAATTCACTTGTTTAGTATAGTCTTCGCCACCTGAAATCAATACAGCACTAAACGCAATAAATTTTGCCAACGCCTCACATTGTTGGTGAATTTGTTGCGCCAATTCTCGTGTAGGCACTAAAACAACAGCGCCTATCGCTGCATGAGATTGCTGAAATAGCACATATTGCAATAATGGCAGCAAATATGCCAAAGTCTTACCGCTCCCCGTTTCTGCACTCACTAGTAAATCTTTCCCCGCTAAAGCCGCAGGAATCGCTTGTTGTTGTACCGCAGTAGGTTGGTGAAAACCTAATTGGATTAATGCGTTTACTAGCTCGTCGTCAAGAGCAAAATCGCAAAAATGGGTAATTGATTCAGATGAAATATCAGTCATGATAGATTTAGTTTAACAAACAGGGTATGTATTCTAAGCGCTGTCTAGCCATTATGACTAGCAAACAGCGATAGAAATTTGTATCAATATAAAGAAATAAAGGCATTACTTTATCCCAGCATAACTGAATTATTGCTATTGCGCTTTTAACTGTTAAGCTTACAGCAAACTCATATCTTTCATTATGTTTTCAGAGTCACCTACATGATTCCAATAAGAGACACCGCTCCTTGTTATTCAACACCTTATGTCAGCTGGAGTATTATTGCCTTATGCAGCATAATTTTTATCGTCATGACATTTTTGCTGCCCGATGCTGTCAGCTATCAAATCATCAACCAATATGGCATGGTTCCATTGCGTTATGCTCATGGCTGGCAAAGCTATAACGGCTTAGACTTTGACGGTTATTTTTCCTTTGTTAGCAACTTGTTTTTACACGCGAGTTGGTGGCATTTGCTAATGAACATGTGGTTTATTTGGATTTTTGCCGATAACGTTGAAGACCGCATGGGACACTGGCGTTTTTTAGCGTATTACTTAACCTGTGGTGTAGCTGCGACACTGTTACAATGGTATTTCGATCCGTCGTTAACGATACCCGTTGTCGGTGCTTCAGGCGCAATTGCCGGGGTTTTAGCCGCCTACTTCTTTTTATACCCATTAGAGCGCGTTATTTTATGGGTGCCGTTATTTTTCTTGCCTATCGTGGTGCATGTCCCAGCGATTGCATTTTTAGGCGTGTGGGTTTTGCTACAACTCGATAATGCGACCAGCACGGTTTTTTTATCCAATGTGCAAGCCGATGTCGCGTGGTGGGCGCATTTAGGCGGTTTTATCGCTGGCTGTCTACTGTATCGCTTATTCTTAAAGGAAAACTGGCAAGAAAATTAAAAGTAATCCGATTTTAGGTTTATAATTCGCCGCTTTAAAAAAGCCCCAAACATCGGATCACACGCATGAAAAAAGTTAATATTGCCTTAATCAGGCTACTTCAGTTTGTCGTATTTGTGTTATTTACGTTTATCGTTACTGCGTATTTTGGCGCTATGGTGTTATTACCATTAGATGCTATTGCATTATTAGCAAAATTATTTACCGCTGTTGGTATTCACGGTTTAGTCAGCGCACTGATTGCTATTCCAGTCGTAGGTTATTTGTGCTTAATCGTTTATAAAACACCTGAGCTGTGCAAAATGGTGATTGATACCGGCGTTGATTTAGTCAAAACCGGCAAAGCTCGCGTTGAAGCATTTAACGAAATTGTTACCGCAGTTAAAGGCTAACCTAGTGAGTCAAGGTGTTTTGCACCTTGACTCAACAACCAGTCTATCATTTATTCATCTTAAATCTTTTCAGATTACCGCCTAATCACATTCTCACTCGCTGATTTTGGCT
The DNA here is from genome assembly GCA_963923905.1 of uncultured Methylocucumis sp. Lineage (GTDB taxonomy): Bacteria > Pseudomonadota > Gammaproteobacteria > Methylococcales > Methylomonadaceae > Methylovulum. The sequence continues at coordinate 3,283 of CAWUNX010000211.1, read as the reverse complement.
TATACTTGATAACAGCATTGTCGTTGTTCCTGCTTAATAATCCGCTTTTTCTTACCTTCCACTGTCCATACTGTCATGATTTTATCCAGTCTTACCGCCGTTTCACCCATAGACGGTCGTTACGCCGAAAAAATAACCGACTTACGAGCAATTTTTAGCGAATATGGCTTAATTCGTTATCGAGTTTTGATAGAAATTCATTGGTTAAAAGCGCTTGCTGCTCATCCTGCTATTATTGAAGTGCCACCCTTCAGTGAACATGCCTTAACCCGATTAGATGATTTACTAGCTCAGTTCTCCGTGCACGATGCCGAGCGCATCAAAATCATAGAAAAAACCACCAATCACGACGTAAAAGCCATTGAATATTGGCTAAAGGAAAAAATCGCCGATTGCGCAGAATTAGCAAACGTCAGCGAATTTATTCACTTTGCCTGCACATCAGAAGATATAAACAACTTATCGTATGCACTCATGTTAAAAGCCGGACGTGAATTGCTTGCACAACGGATGCAAAGCGTCATCGACACGATAAGCGCACAGGCACAACAGCTTGCGGCAATACCTATGCTATCGCGTACCCACGGTCAGCCAGCAACACCGACCACCGTAGGAAAAGAATTTGCGAATGTCGCGGCAAGACTGATTAGACAGCAACAGCAATTTAATGCTGTTGCCCTACTCGGCAAAATTAACGGCGCTGTTGGAAATTACAATGCCCATACCATAGCTTATCCCGATGTCGATTGGCCGACTTTTGCTCAAAACGTCGTTGAATCCTTAGGCTTAAACTTTAATCCTTTCACGATACAAATCGAGCCTCATGATTATATTGCCGAATATTTTCATGCGCTAATGCGTTTTAACACCATCTTAATCGATTTTAACCGAGATATTTGGGGTTATATTTCGTTAGGTTTCTTTAAACAAAAAACCATTGCCGGTGAAGTTGGCTCATCGACGATGCCGCACAAAGTCAATCCAATCGATTTTGAAAATGCTGAAGGCAATTTAGGACTCGCTAACGCACTGTTAGGCTTTTTGGCCGAAAAACTGCCGATTTCACGATGGCAACGTGATTTAACCGACTCTACCGTATTACGCAATATTGGCGTGGGTATCGCACATACTGAAATTGCCTTGCAAGCTCACTTAAAAGGCTTGTCCAAATTGGAAGTTAACCAAGACGCGTTAAACGCTGATTTAGACAGTAATTGGGAAGTCTTGGCCGAGCCAATTCAAACCGTTATGCGCCGATATGGTATTGAGCAACCTTACGAAAAGCTAAAAACCTTAACCCGTGGTCAACGCATCACCCAAGAGCAATTAAGCACGTTTATTGAAAGCCTAGATATTCCAGCGCACGCCAAAACCGCACTGCTCGCATTAACGCCACATACTTACACCGGCTATGCCGAAAAACTGACACAAGCGCTTTAACACCCAACGATAAAAAACCGACACTTAATATGCCGGTTTTTTGTCACAACCACACTGTCAAAATATCGTCCCACCTTGCAGAAAAAACAACTAACCTATTGATAAGTAAAAAATAATAATTGATGGCACGAATTTAGCTTGCATGGTCTTAAACAGCGCCAAACCATGAGGTAACAGCCATGCAAAAACAATCCACCAATTTAGCAGTGATTAGTAACAATACTTTAGCTGCCAATAAAGTTGTTAACTTACATCATTACGATATGAGTAGCGCTCTGCAAACTAGCCTAGATTTCAATGAGCTAATTACAATTTTTAGCTCAAAAATCGCTACGATGATTCCGCATAGCGCTTATCTGTATCACAATGAAGAATTCCACATCACCATAGAACAGGGCGTATTCACAAAACATTCTATCGCATATAAATTGAAAATCGAGCAACAAAGCTTAGGTGAGTTAACACTTATGCGTAACACTCGCTTTAGCCATGCTGAAATAGAATTATTAGAAACGCTGTTATGCTGCTTGATTTACCCGTTACGCAATGCCAGCTTATACAACAGCGCCATAAAATTGGCTTATACCGATACGCTTACCCAAACCAACAATCGGGCGGCTTTCAACGATATTTTACAACGTGAAATACATCTAGCCAGACGTCACGGTAAAGAATTATCATTAATTTTTATGGATTTAGACCACTTTAAAGCGATTAATGATGTCTATGGACATGAATGCGGTGATTTCGCGCTAAAGTCCGTTGCCAGCAAGGTAAAAGAAAACCTGCGCACCTGCGATATGATGTTTAGATTTGGCGGTGAAGAGTTTGTCTTGATTCTAAGCAACACAGATGCTGAAGGCGCCAAAGCATTGGCGGAAAGACTCAGACTCGCTATAGAATCACAATGTTTAGCTTATGACATGCAAGTCTTTAAAGTGACTGCAAGTTTTGGTGTCACTAGCCTGCGTAATGATGACGGTGAAACCCAATTTATCAAACGCGCCGACCATGCCATGTATCAAGCAAAAGAACAAGGCAGAAACACCAGTGTGTTAGCTTAATCCCCCCTTCATTATTTACCTTCCGCACTTAAAACACTCAATCCTGTAGAGTAGGGCTGTATAACCTACTCTACAAAGCTGATTGCCTATCGCCGAATAATCAATAACAACTATCAGGCATAAGTATTTAACAAGCGCACATCCGCTAAACGTTTAACCACTACAGCGTCTTCCTCTTGCTCAGCATCGACACCATAAAATGCTGGAGCAGAATACTCTTGTTGCCTATCACCTGTATTGGCCTGCTGAGAACCTGCATCTGACAATATATTGACATCTACTAGATTAAGCTGTTGTCCCGCAAATATCTCTTTTAATTTCGGCAAAGAGGCTTCTAAAGCTTCTTTAACAGCTGCATGAGGCGTGGTGAATTGAATTGACGTTTGATCATTTTCAACATCAACGCGAATCGATACCGGGCCTAAATGCTCAGGATTTAATGTAATCTCAGCGCTATCTATGCCTTTTTGTGTCATCCAAAGCATTTGTTCCGCCAATTGCTTATCCCAATCCGGAGCGGTTAGCGGTTTGGTCACCGCTAAGGTCTCTGGCGCTGGTGCAAACGATGACGTAGTGTTCGACAACTGTGGCGTACTTATCTCTTCTGCCAATCCCTTAGCGCTAGTCGCCTCAAAGACATCTGGTAATGCCGTACCTGAGCTAATACCAGATAGCTCTGGCATAGGTTTAAATTCATCATCTATGGTCAAGTTTTTAGCAAAATCGAACATAAAAGACGACAACGCCTGGTCGTCGCCGACTTGCTTAGTTTCTATGCC
>CAWUNX010000210.1:0-6983 GCA_963923905.1 uncultured Methylocucumis sp. | reverse complement strand
CAGTTGAACTTTAGAGTTAGTTTAGACTATTTGATGATTTATGCACCAACGCCACAAATAGGTCTAAATCGCCGTCGCTGTCTATATCGGCAAAGCTTGGGTTGGGATAATTGTCTAAGTTGGTTAAACCGAATGGATTGACTACAGATTCGGCAAAGACAGGATTGTTGGCATCGCCGGTGTTTTGATAAAAGCGCAGTTCGCTGTAGGAATTACCAATAAACGCATCTAAATCGCCGTCGCCATCAACATCAGCGAATGTAGGATGGATATAAGCGCCGGTATTCGTTATACCAAACGGATTGGACCTAGCTTCAAACGCTATCGTACCGTTTTGGCTGATATTGCGGAAAAAGTCGAGGCCGCCGTAATTGCCGCCGATAAATAAATCCATATCGCCATCGCCGTCTATATCCGCCAGCGTTGGGCTGGCATTTGTGCCTATATCTCTAATACCAAAAGGATTTTTTATTGCTTTAGTAAATTCCGCTTGTTGGGCGCTGCCGATATTTTGGAAAAATAAAGTACTGCCTTTATCCACGCCGATAAACGCATCTAAATCGCCGTCGCTATCCACATCGGCAAATGTTGGGCGCATATAATCGCCGACATTTTTTAGCTTGAATGGATTTAACTTACCCTCTGCGAAAACCGGTTGTTTAGCCGTGCCGATATTGTCGAAAAACATAATCCCCTGCTTAAATGTGCCGATAAACGCATCTAAGTCACCATCAGCATCGATGTCTGCAAAGGTTGGATTATTGGTATAGCTGCCAACGTTAGTAAGTCCGAACGGATTACTCGCTTGCTGGATGAACTGAGGATTGCCTTTACTTAAATCATTATCGCGAATAGCAACAGTGACTGGTGTTATCGTTAAACCGTTGTAATCGGTATCGGTACTGCTAGCAACGTGCTGAATAACGCCTTGATGAGCGCCTTCGCCAACGTTATCGTCTTGTGCTGAGACGGTTACCGTTTGGGCAATATTCCAATTAGCTGGAGTAAACGTTAAGTTCACGTTAGCCACGGAAACTTGCTGATTTGTGGTGTTAAGCGTAATCGTGACATCAGCGCTAGGTTGAGTATTAAGAACCACTGTGTACTTATCCGTCACACCGCCTTCGGTAACGCTAGTGCTGCCGCCGGTTTGTTTAATAATGACACTCGGTTGTGGGGCTTGATTTAAGTAAAACTGTAAACCATGGCCTAAGCTTCCAACAAACGCGTCTAAATCGCCGTCGCCGTCAATATCGGCCAAGCTCGGTTTAGCGTTGGCATTGACAGCGGTTAAACCAAACGGGGCTTTAATTTTTGCAGCAAACACCGGGTTATTCGCATCGCCGATATTTTGAAATAAAAACAGATTGCCGTCTCGATTACCCACTAACAGGTCAAAATCGCCATCGTCATCGATGTCAGCAAACGTTGGGCTGGCAGAATTGCCAACATCTTTTAAACCGAACGGATTTTTAACTACCGCAGCAAACACAGGGTTATTAGCGCTACCGGTATTTTTGTAATACAGCAACTCGCCTTCGCTATTGCCTACTAACAGGTCAAAATCTCCGTCACCATCTAAGTCAGCCAGACTAGGCTTAATAAAAGCACCCGTGGAAGAGCCGGACAAACCGAATGGGTTTAATGTAGAGGCTGTAAAAGACGGTTCGGTGGCCGTGCCGGTATTTTCAGAAAATCTGAATAACGAACCATAACGGTCACCGACAAACGCATCTAAATCACCGTCGCCATCGATGTCGGCAAAAGTCGGTGCGGCGTGATAAGTGGCATCGGTTAAACCGAAGGGATTTTCTACGCCTGTCCCAAACACTGGCGTATTAGCCGTGCCGGTATTTTGAAAAAAGCGAATAAAGCCTTGTTCGTCACCGACAAAGGCATCTAAATCGCCATCACGGTCAATGTCGGCAAAACTAGCAACGACGTTAATGCCGGATTGCGATAAACCAAACGCATCGCCGCTAGGGGGATTAAAATGCGCAACCGTCGCCGTTGTAGAATTTATGAAAAAATCGATATGGCCGCCGTCATAATTATGACCGATAAACGTATCCATATCGCCATCGCCATCAATATCGGCAAAGGTAGGATTAGCATAGGTTCCTTGAAGGCTAAGGTCTACGCCCTCGGCTACAACAGTAAAATTAGGTGTTAGCACCGTGCCGTCATTGCGGTAAAACGTGGTTGTGCCATTTTTAGCGCCAATAAACGCATCTAAGTCGCCGTCTTGGTCTAGGTCGGCAAAAGCGGGCTGGGCATTATAGCCAACGCCTGTCAAACCAATGCCGCTATCTTCGACAAAGTCTGGACTTAGCGCCGTGCCATTGTTGCGGAAAAAATGTGTGATACCGTCGCGAGCACCTATAAAGGCATCGAAATCACCGTCGCCGTCAATGTCGGCGAAGGTAGGGCTAGCGTTGCCGCCGACATCGGTTAATCCGAAGTTGCCGGTTTCAGCGTTAAAGCTAGGGTTGACCACCGCACCGTTGTTACGGAAAAACAACGTTTCGCCATAAATTTCACCGACAAACGCATCCAGGTCGCCGTCGCCGTCAATATCGACGAAAGCTGGGTTGGATAAATCGCCGACATCGGTGATACCAAGGTTATCATTGACAGTAACCAAGTCTGGGTTAAGTGCTGTACCGTCATTGCGGAAAAATAAAGTTTCACCGTAACGTTCGCCCATAAACGCATCAAGGTCGCCATCGCCATCAATGTCAGCAAAAACAGGGCCTACAAACCCAGAAAAAGAATCGCCAAGCGGGTTAGAGCTAGGTGAGTTAGTAAAAATGGGGAGCTTGCTCATAGAATGTCCTGTTTAAGTCGGGTTGGGTACTGTTTAGTGCTTACGCTACGGCATGGAACGCTTATTCAGAAAAAAACCTATTAGCTCGTTGTTGCGCCAATTTGACCAATTGGCTGCCGATGCCTTGCCGCCGATAAGTCGGTACGACGAATAACGATAATAGCTCAGTGGCTTGCTGACCATTATCTAAGGTCAAACATTCCGCCACGGCGAAGCCGACCATCTCGCCCGCCACCGAAGCGGATATGCCTAGCAATTCTCCGCGTTGTGGTTGCGTTTGCCAACGCGCTTGTAAGCTCGGATAGGTCATCGCTTCGTAGGGGATTAAATTATCCGGGTTAAGATGATGAACTTGCTGGTATTTCACCGTTACTTCCTGAATAGGTACGGCAGGGTTAGATTGCGGTATACCGGCAATCGGTGGTTTAGTCATACCAGGCCGGCTCACAGACGGTTTAGTCGTCACTAAGCCGTTAGAACCTGGATACGTCACTAAACGTTCTATATCATCGTTTTGTAAGCCAAGCACCTTAGGTAAGCGAACACCCGGCAATACCACGACATCGAATAATTCTTCAACCACGCCATCAATCTGTAACCAATGTTGCAACTGGCCTGTGCTGAGTTTAATCACCATTAAGCCGCATTGCGGGCTTATGCCTTGCTCGGCAAGGCGCGTTTCCAGCAACAAGCCACCAAACGTTTTCGAGCGCAGTTTCGATAAACCGACCACGGCATAATCGTCATAAAATGCTAAGCCGCGCACGAAACCAGGACAAAATTGCACTGGCCTAAAATAACCGTCTTCGACAAAGCCAAATTCGCCAGTGCCGGAATTAAGCAACCAAAGCTTGCCACGATACCAACGGGGCGAATGCGGCATAGACAAGCCGGTTGCGATAATTTCATCGCTAGGAATGTGTATGACCACGCCACCATCAAAACGATGTTGCCGCCATCCGGCTGCCGTGTCAGTACGGCTGCACGCCGTCACATAACTAGGTTTACCTTGTTGCATGGCTAAACCGTTTAAATGGCAACGGTCTTCAGCAACTAATTTGCTGATAAACGGCGGCTGCCAAACCGGCTCAAAACTGTAGCCGGGTCGTAATGTAGCGAGACAACTAAAATCGGTATTAATAAACAACAATTGATGCTCAGGTGTCGCAACGACATCGTGTATATTCACGTCGCCAGTCGTGTAAGCCAAGCTAGGGACAAATAAGCAATCGGCTTCTCGATAGCGTTCCCCTGGGGCTAAGTGATTATCAAATTGCCAAAGTTGATAACGACTACTCATGTATAAGCGCTGGTCGCGTACGCATAAACCCATAGGCTTATCAAACAAACGCTCATTAACGCCCAAATGCCCGTTCGATTTGCAGCCGATTAAAAACAAACGGTTGCTTTGATACGTCGTAAAGCCAAGGCTGATGTTTTCGTTCAGCAGCCAGGCGTAAAAATGTTCCGAATTTTTTATGGTAACAGCTGTTTGGGGTGATGAGTGCTTCATGCCAATGGGATTGGAAAGTGTGATTTAAGTCTATATTGAGTATTTCTTAGCTGGGTACAAAAAGTTCATTGCCATAACAAAGTGTAGTGGTTAAAGACACACAAAAAGCACTGAACACATTAAGTGCGGCGATATGTATAGCAACGAATGCTTGTTTTCCCTGTTAATCGATTATGGGACAAAGCATTCGTCTACTAAAATCGCTATTAAGGCTGACAGTATTCCCAAGTAGGGACTGCTTGGTCAATGATATAAGGTGAGCTCGGCGATAAGATAAATTCACTAGCACCTTGCTCTGCATGGAGATTATGCCAATCGTAAGTGTAGCCTAATCCTGTCCATGGCACACCTGGCGTAGAGCGAAAGCTTTGGAAATAAATACCCTGGTAGAACGCCTTGTAGTCTTGAATGTTTTTAACCACAGGCACTTGCGTAGCGAAATCCAGCTCACATTGGCTGTCGCTGGTTTCGGGATCAACGCACGGACGGAAAATATCTTCAGGTGCTACCCACATTTCTACAAAGACGTCATATTGCCAGTCTGGATTTAAGCCTAGGCGTTGTTTGAGGCGGTAGTTAAGGCTCGAGGGGGTTGCATGGGGGTGGGTTTGCAAATAATCGCGGCAAAATGCTTGCATTTTAGGGGCTAGCGTTACCCAAACGACATTTTTTTCGCTGCTTGATGTTTGTGGGTACGGCAGCAAGTAGTTTTGGTATGACGATTGAGATTTCCACGTCACGACTTTGAGTCGTGTTTTATCTTCATTCCAAACTAGGCTGGTATTGTCAGGGGTAATCGCATCTAATGTCGTCACAATTTCAGAGGCTTGGGCGATAGATGCGTCATGAACTGAACGTAAGTATTTTATGGGTGTGCCAGCAAACACGTTATGGCTGAATAATACACTTGTCGTGGCGATGACACTGGATAAAAAGAATGCAGAGTTTTTCATTGGGCTACCTCTAAGTGGCTAAGTCATAAAGTTACAATAAAGGCGCGTAAGTTTTTTGTGAACTAGCATGTTAACAAACGCGCTATAACAGTTTAGCTTAGCCGCTTTGAGGCGTCGAAAAATATTTCGTGTCACTCAGTTGTCATTGTGTCCATATAAATGTCGATATAAATGAAAAAGATGCCTAAGGGGTATTTAACCAATCTAAATAACGCGTTACGCCTTGCTCTACCGTTAAAAAAGGTTGGTGATAACCGGCATCTCGTAATCCAGTAATATCGGCTTCGGTGAAGCTTTGATACGCACCGATCAAGTGTTCAGGGAAGGGGATATAGTCGATTTTGCCGCGTTTATGCCAGTTGATAACAGCGTTAGCCATTGCGTTAAAGCTTTCGGCGCGTCCGGTTCCGACGTTGTAAATGCCGCGTTGTTCAGGATGGTCTAAAAACCATAAATTGACATCGACCACATCATCAATATAAACAAAATCCCGGCGTTGTTCGCCGTCGCTATAGCCATCACTGCCTTGAAATAATTTAGCAACGCCGTGCGCTATGATTTGCTGGTTGAAATGGTAGGCCGTGCTACTCATGCTGCCTTTGTGCTGCTCGCGTGGGCCATAGACATTGAAATAGCGAAAGCCCGCGATAGGTATATCTGTTTTAGCGATTAAACCTCGCACATATTGGTCAAATTGAAATTTTGAATACGCATACATGTTAATCGGACGTTCACAAGCTCGGTCAACGCGAAAGCCGTTTGCACCGGTACCGTAAACCGAAGCGGATGATGCATAGATAAACGCGGCATTTCTGGCAATGCAATTAAGTAATAAGCGTTTGGAATAGTCGTAATTGTTGCCCATGACGTATTGACCATTCCACTCGGTAGTTGCCGAACACGCGCCTTGGTGAAAAATGGCGCGTATACCGTCAAAAAAATGCGGCGAGTCGATTTTTTCTATGAATTGGTTTTTATCCATGTAGTCGGCAATATCTAAGTCGGCAATATTTTTCATTTTATGGCCGTTAACTAAGTTGTCGACGAGTAAGATGTTTTTCTCTCCGCGTTGGTTTAAGCCTTTGATGATGTTGCTGCCGATGAAACCGGCGCCTCCTGTTACGACTATCATGCTTCACCTTTTGCTTTGTTAATAATGGTTGTGGTCGAAACGCCCTCGACAAATTGTAAAATTTTGATTTCGCCCCCGGCTTTAATCACGCAATCACCCCCGGCGACTTGCTCAGGTAAATAATCGCCGCCTTTGACTAAGACATCGGGTAGTAGCTTGCAATATAAGCGCTCAGGCGTTTGTTCTTCAAACGCAACGACCCAATCGACACAGGCTAGCGCCGCTAGTACCGTCATACGTTGTTGTAAGCTGTTAATCGGTCGGGTGTCGCCTTTAAGCTGTTTGACGGAGTCATCCGAGTTGACGGCAACGATTAAGCGGTCGCCTAAGGCTTTGGCTTCTTGTAAATACGCGATGTGACCCGCATGTAAAATATCAAAACAGCCATTGGTCATGACAATTTTTTCATCATGCGCTTTAGCGGCGGCGATTAACTGTACTAATTGCTCTTCGCTGACAATGCCGTATTGCGAATCGCGGTCGCCGTGCATGGCATGTAACAGTTCTTCAATGCTAACCGTAGAGGCTGTCTCTTATACACATCTGACGCTGCCGACG
>CAWUNX010000209.1:0-7009 GCA_963923905.1 uncultured Methylocucumis sp. | reverse complement strand
ACACAAGGAGTATCGTCGGCAGCGTCAGATGTGTATAAGAGACAGGACCTAATCCATGCAAGCAAGCTTGGTGATTTGGTAATCGACCATATTTGCTCTTTGTCATAGTTACACGTAATTTTGTAGCCATAATTAGTTAGTAATTTGTTCGACTGTTAAACCGCGCTTAGCTGCTATTTGATTAGCGTTACGCATACCTGTAAGACCGTTGATGGTAGCTCTCACTACATTAATAGGATTATTAGTCCCGATACATTTAGCTAAAACATTGTGGATGCCAACAACTTCAAAGACTGCACGCATTGCACCACCCGCAATAATACCTGTACCCTCTGAGGCTGGCTGCATATATACTTTTGCAGCCCCTGTTTCACTCATAATAGGATATTGCAAAGTATCTCCTTTCAACGCAACTTTACGCATATTTTTTCTAGCTTGTTCAAGCGATTTTTGGATAGCTATTGGAACTTCCCTAGCTTTGCTAACCCCGTAACCTACACGGCCTTCGCCATCACCAACAACTGTTAACGCTGTAAAGCCAAATACTCGACCACCTTTTACAACTTTTGCAACACGTCGAACATTTACTAATTTTTCTTGTAATCCGTCAGTACTACCTGCAGCAGGTGCTGTCGCCATTTTCCTCTCCTAAAATTGTAATCCAGCTTCACGCGCAGCATCGGCTAAAGCTTTAACACGACCATGATATTTGAAACCTGATCTATCAAAAGCCACTTGTTTAATTCCAGCGGCTAATGCTTTTTGGGCAATCAATTTACCAACTTGAACTGCTGCTTCGATATTACTAGTATTCTTCAGATTTGCCTTTATATCGGCTTGATTCGTAGAAGCACTTACCAATGTTTTAGTGCCATCGCCTGATATAATTTGCGCGTAAATATGCTGAGACGTTTTATGTACCGATAACCGAGTGGCATTCAAACTTCTTAATTTACAACGTAACTTTAACGCTCGTTTTAATCTAGCTTGCTTTTTGTCCATCACGATACCCTATTTCTTCTTAGCTTCTTTTTTAGGCACAAATTCATCTGTATATCTAATACCTTTGCCTTTATAAGGCTCAGGTGGACGATATGCTCTAATTTTTGCCGCGACTTCACCAACTAACTGCTTGTCACTACCTTTAATAATTACTTCAGTTTGAGAAGGCGTCTCTATTGTAATACCTTCAGGAATCTGAAAATCAACAGGATGAGAAAAACCTAAAGCTAAATTAAGAATTCTATCTTTAGCTTGTGCTCTATAACCAACTCCGATAAGAGTCATTTTTTTCTCAAAACCAACAGAAGCACCTATCATCATGTTTTGGATTAACGCACGCGCAGTCCCCGCTTGTGCTGTTGCATCTTTATCATCTTTATTCCATTGCATGGATAAGGTCTTGTCAGCAATTTCCACATTGACTAGTGGATTCAAATCATAAGTCAGCAGCGCTTTACTTCCTTTTACTGATAAGCTGCTACCTTCTACTTTAACATCTACTCCAGCGGGTATTGTCACTGGCGACTTAGCTATTCTTGACATAATTAGCCTTAACTTAACAAACAGTACAAATGACTTCACCACCATGACCGATTTCTCTAGCAGCCCTATCGGTCATCACGCCTTTGGAAGTTGATATAATTGCTATACCTAAACCACCTAACACTTTTGGCAATTCGTCTTTTGATTTATAAATTCTTAGACCAGGTCTACTAACGCGCTTTATACTCTCAATAACAGGCTCACCACGATAATATTTTAAATCTATCGTCATCTCAGTGTGGCTTCCATTAGTTTCAAGAGCGTAATCTAAAATATAACCTTCTGCTTTTAATACATTAGCAATAGCTATTTTAAGCTTTGAAGAAGGTTGTTTTATGCTTTTTTTTCCAGCGGCTTGCCCGTTTCTAATACGGGTCAGCATATCTGCGACAGGATCAGTCATGCTCATATTCTAATCTCCGATTCTTACCAGCTTGCCTTAACCAATCCAGGCACATCGCCTCTCATGGTAGCTTCTCTTAATTTATTACGGCTAAGGCCAAATTTCCGATAGAAACCATGCGGTCTTCCCGTTAAATTACAGCGATTACGAACCCTCGAACTGCTTGAGTTCCGTGGCATCTTCTGTAAGCTGATAATAGCGGATTCTTTATCATCCAGAGTCGTATTAGGACTTCTTATAGCTTCTTTTAGCGCTTTACGCTTTGCTTCATATTTTTTAACTAGTTTTTTACGCTTTACTTCACGCGCGATCATTGATTTCTTAGCCATGTAAAACGCCTATTAGTTTTTAAATGGAAAGTTAAAAAGCTTTAACAACGCTAAACCTTCTTCATCGGTTTTAGCCGTTGTCGTAATGGTAATATCCATGCCTCTTAAGGCATCGATTTTGTCATAATCTATCTCAGGGAAGATAATTTGCTCTTTCACCCCCATCGAGTAATTACCACGACCATCGAAACTTTTTGGACTTAAGCCTCTGAAATCTCTAATGCGAGGAATTGAAATGCTAATTAAACGATCCAAAAACTCATACATTCTAGCGCTACGCAAAGTAACTTTGCAGCCTATTGGCATATCGTCACGAATCTTAAAACCGGCTATGGACTTTTTAGCTAACGTAATAATCGGTTTTTGACCCGAAATTTTTTCCATATCGCCGACAGCAGATTGTAAAATCTTTTTGTCAGCTACCGCTTCGCCTACTCCCATATTCAAAGTTATTTTTGTTATTTTAGGAGCTTGCATTACTGATTTATAGCCGAACTGCTGCATTAATGCCGGTAACACGGTCTCTTTATAAACTTGTTCTAATCTCGCCATGACTTACCCTTAACCATCAACCAGTTCATTTGTAGATTTGAAATAACGAACTTTTTTACCGTCTTCAAGTAGTCTAAATCCTACTCTATCTGGTTTTTTCGTTTTTGGATTATACAAACCGACATTCGAAATATCGATTGGCATATCTTTTGAAATTATACCGCCTTCAATACCTAAATTTGGGTTAGGTTTTTGAGTTTTTTTCACTCTGTTAATGCCTTCGACAATAACTTTGGAGTCTTCTTTTAAAACCTTAACAACTCTGCCGCTTTTTCCTTTATCTTTACCAGTACGGATAACAACGTCATCGCCTTTTTTAATTTTCTGCATGGCATTAACCCTATAATACTTCAGGAGCTAGTGAGATAATTTTCATGAACTTATCTCCTCTTAATTCACGTGTTACCGGCCCGAAGATACGCGTACCTAATGGTTGTAAATTATTATTTAGTATAACTGCAGCATTACCATCAAAACGTATTACTGAACCATCTGCACGACGAACACCTTTTTTAGTCCTTACTACTAATGCATTATAGACCTCGCCTTTTTTCACGCGGCCTCTTGGAATTGCATCTTTAATACTGACTTTTATAATGTCGCCTATAGCCGCATAACGTCTATGCGAACCACCTAATACTTTGATACACATGACCTTTTTTGCGCCGCTGTTATCAGCAACTTCAAGGTTAGTTTGCATCTGAATCATAATTTCATTCCTAATTCATATTAAAAGCGTTTATTTATTAACGCTTTCTAAAATTTCAACAAGCTTAAACGCTTTATTTTTCGACAAGGGCCTGCACGATGCTATAGAAACAATATCTCCTTCTTGGCATTGATTGCTTTCATCATGTGCCATCATCTTTGTCGACCTTTTTACATATTTGCCGTAAACAGGGTGTTTAACAAACCGCTCGACTAACACCGTTATGGTTTTATCCATCTTGTTACTGATAACCCGACCGGAAATAGTCCGTACTTTAGCTACATTCTCTGTCATCTTATGCGCTCGCTTTTTCTTTAAGAACTGTTTTTACACGGGCTATAGTGCGTCTAACTTTTTTTATTTGATCCGATTTAGTTAGCTGCCCAGTGCCTTTTTGCATTCTTAAGTTAAAACGCTCACGAGCTAAATCCAATAAAATATTGCCTAACTCGTCTTTTGTTTTTTGTCTTAATTCTGTGATTTTCATTACATTATCGTCCGAACAGTAAATAATGTTTTTAAAGGCAATTTAGCAGCGGCTAATGCAAAAGCCTCTCTAGCAAGTTCTTCTGAAACACCTTGGATTTCATATAACATCATACCCGGTCTAATTTGAGCTACCCAGTATTCAACAGAACCTTTACCTTTACCCATACGCACTTCTAAAGGCTTTTTTGTTATAGGTTTATCAGGGAAAATTCTTATCCAGATTTTTCCACCTCTTTTTACATGCCGGGTAATTGTTCTTCTTGCCGCCTCAATTTGACGCGCTGTTAAACGACCACGACTTACCGATTTAAGACCATACTCGCCAAAACTGACTGATGATCCACGAACAGCCACACCTGTATTTCTTCCTTTGTGCTGTTTTCGAAATTTTGTTCTTTTAGGCTGAAGCATAGCTATATTCTTTTAACTATTTTTTTGAGTCTGAATTAACCGATGCGATATGGCTATCCATATCAAACACCTCACCTTTAAATATCCATACTTTTATGCCGATAATACCGTAAGTTGTTTTTGCTTCGGCAGTTGCGTAGTCTATATCGGCTCTTAGCGTATGTAATGGAACCCGCCCTTCTCTATACCATTCTGTTCTTGCGATTTCAGCACCGTTTAAGCGTCCGCCAATGGTTATTTTTATTCCCTCAGCACCCAATCGCATCGTATTAGTTACCGCTCGCTTCATTGCTCTACGATACATAATCCGTTTTTCTAATTGCTGAGCGATTCCTTCAGCAACTAATTTTGAGTCTAACTCTGGCTTTCTAATCTCTTCTACGTTTAACTGAACCGGAACACCTATCATCTTCGATATATCTTGTCTCAATACATCGATATCTTCACCTTTTTTTCCAATAACAATGCCTGGACGCGCTGTATGGATAGTAATATGGGCATTGTTTGCAGGACGATTAATTTGTATACGACTAACCGAAGCGTGTGCCAATTTTTTCTTAATATATTCTCTAACCGTTATGTCTTGATGCAAAAATACAGGATAGTCCTGGCTGTTTGCATACCAACGTGAGTTCCAGTCCTTGATAATTCCTAGACGTATCCCAATAGGATGTACTTTCTGACCCATTTCAGCCTCTACTCGCTCTCTGCGACTTTAATCGTTATATGGCAAGTTCTTTTCAAAATATGATTCGCCCGTCCTTTAGCTCTTGCCTTGAATCTTTTCATTGTCGCGCCTTCATTGACGAAAACAGTAGAAACTTTTAACTCATCTATATCTGCATCTTCATTATGCTCGGCATTGGCTATCGCAGACTCTAAAACCTTTTTAATAATTTTGGCAGCCTTTTTTGAACTAAACCTCAAGATATTTAACGCGTTTTCAACTGGCAACCCCCTAATCTGATTACCTACCAATCTTGCTTTTTGCGCAGAAAGCGGAGCATTTCTTAATTTTGCTGAGATTTCCATAAGTTGCCTTCTATTTCGATTTCTTATCGGCTACATGGCCTTTATAGGTACGAGTCGGTGCAAATTCGCCCAACTTGTGTCCAATCATATTTTCGGAAACAAGCACAGGAATGTGCAACCGCCCATTATGAACGGCTATCGTCAATCCGATCATATCGGGAATAATCATCGATCTTCTGGACCAAGTTTTAATTGGTTTCCTATTATTTGTTTTAGCTGCATCATTTATTTTTTTTAATAGATGATGATCAATAAAAGGACCTTTTTTAATTGAGCGCGGCACGTTTTCCCCTCACTATTTCTGCTTGCGTCTTCTGACTATCATATTGTCAGTGCGTTTATTTTTTCTGGTTTTATAACCCTTTGTCGGCATACCCCAAGGCGATACAGGATGTCTACCACCTGATGTACGACCTTCACCACCACCATGCGGATGGTCAACCGGATTCATAACAACACCTCTTACAGTAGGCCTAACGCCGCGCCACCTAGAAGCACCAGCTTTGCCTAATGATGCCAGATTATGTTCCGCATTAGATACTTCACCAATAACTGCCCGACAATCTGCTAGAACTTTTCTTATCTCACCTGAGCGCATTCTAATCGTTGCATGAGCGCCTTCTCTTGCAATAAGTTGCACTGATGTGCCTGCACTTCTTGCAATTTGAGCACCTTTGCCAGGCTTTAATTCTACGCAATGAACCGTCGTTCCTAATGGAACATTTCTTAACGGCATACAGTTGCCCGGTTTAACAGGCGCTGCTACTGATGAATAAATTTCTTGACCAATTTCAATTCCTTTTGGCGCAATAATGTATCTTCTTTCGCCATCTTTGAATAAAATCAATGCGATATTTGCTGTTCTATTTGGGTCGTATTCGATTCTTTCAACTTTAGCGGGAATATCGAATTTATTTCTTTTAAAATCAATAATTCTATAATGCTGCTTATGTCCACCGCCAATGTGACGAGTAGTAATACGCCCCATATTGTTACGACCGCCTCTCTTGCTATTTTTTTCTAGCAACGGGGCGTAAGGTTTACCTTTATGTAATTCTTCGCTCTTGATTCTAACAACAAATCGAGAACCTGCCGATGTCGGCTTTGACTTTACAATAGCCATGATTATTACCGTTTCCTATAATAGATATTCACTTTAATTAAGCAACGGAAAATTCTATGTCAGAGCCAGGCTTTAGCTTTACATAAGCTTTTTTCCAATCAGAGCGTCTACCTAACATACGACCAAAACGTTTTTCTTTGCCTTTTACATTCAATGTGTTAACAGAAGCCACTTCTACGCCAAACATCATCTCTACTGCAGCTTTTATTTCAGGCTTTGTTGCTTCTCTTTTTACTTTGAATACAAACTGTTTGTTATTTTCAGCTGCGTTAGTGCTTTTCTCTGAAATAATTGGAGCATCTATTAGCTCTGCTAAATAATAGTTTTTTAAATTCATGCTAAACGCTCTTCAATAATCTTAAGTGCCGATGGCG
Source organism: uncultured Methylocucumis sp. (assembly GCA_963923905.1). Classification (GTDB taxonomy): domain Bacteria; phylum Pseudomonadota; class Gammaproteobacteria; order Methylococcales; family Methylomonadaceae; genus Methylovulum. Next base: position 42 of record CAWUNX010000209.1, on the reverse strand, counting down.
TCACAATCACTTTATCTGCGCTAACGAGTAAAACAGGACTTA
>CAWUNX010000208.1:0-7041 GCA_963923905.1 uncultured Methylocucumis sp. | reverse complement strand
TCTACAGTATACCCCTTTTTTGTTCAGCAATAGTTGCGCCGAACTGTATTGGTTCATCAGCCATTAACGGTGAGGGCAATGACTCAGCTAACACGATTAGCGGTAATACCGGAAATAATACATTAACAGGTAATGATGGCGATGATACTATCGACGGTGGCAGTGGCAATGACACTATTAACGGCGGTATAGGTCGTGATTCAATCACTAGCGGCTCAGGAAATGATACTATTGTTTACACCAGCGAATTAACCCAAACTTTCGCTAGCGCGACGTCGATTAGTACTGTTGATATTTATAAAGATTTAACATTAAATGACTTAGCAGGTGATAGATTTAACTTATCAGTGACTGTTGCTGATGTTGGTACTGCTGTTAGCGGCGTCATTAATGAAGCCGACTTTGAGTCGGATTTAAATGCTTTATTGACAGCAACAGGTAAAGGTTTTGTAGAAAATACGGCTGGTATTGATGCTGTTGTGGTGACTGGTACATCAGGTGACTTAAAAAACCACAAGTTTTTAGTAATCGACCTTAATGGAAGTGACACGTTCACAGCCGCTGCTGATTTTGTCGTAGAAATTACCGGCTCATCGGTTACTAACTTAACCACTGATACCTTCTTATAAACCAGATTTATTGGTTCATAGATTAGAAAACCGCTAGACGCTATGTCTAGCGGTTTTTTTATGCTTACTCGCTTTAGCAATCTCAATAACACATAAAGCAAGTTCGCCGATAGGCAATCCGCCTTTCATGCTACACCGATGGCGGTTTGCTATCCCACAACCGCCATTGTCTTCAAATTCTAAAGGTATTTTTGCATTCAAGCCGGGTGGATGCTATACACCAAAGAGCCAAGGTGGGCAACGCTTTTCTGCCCACCATTATGGCGACAATGATTGTTGATTAAACAAACCGCCTCCGGAAAACCGCGAGCGGTTTTTTACGTTTGTGCTAAACTGCAAATCCCTTAGATTTATTGAAGACGGTCATGGCAACAATTACTTTTGACACCTTGAAATTTGTGCGTAAGTTGGAATCGGCAGGTTTTTCTATCGATCAAGCCGAGGCGGTCACTGATGTTTCGTGATGCATCCGGCGAGGCTGAGCTTGCAACAAAGCGAGATATTGAGCGATTAGATGCAAAAATAGATACTCGTTTTGAGCGTTTAGATGGAGAAATGAGGCTTAACCGTTGGATGCTTGGTGTCATTATCGTGGCAGAGGTTGCCCCTTTACTGGGTAAATTATTTAAGATGTAGCAAGGTGCATAGCGTTAGCGTATAGCGCCGTATGAATGCCAACCATCGGCGCAATCCCCGTTGGCTATTTTCTGGTTGCTAAATTTCACTTGGCAACGCGCTGAGTAATTAGACAATCGTGTCTATTGGACGGTATATTTTTTAGTCGATAACTATTTTGGAGAGCGTGATGCAATTGGCTATTGAATTACCTGATGAACTAGGTTAACAACTGTTACAACAAGGCAACGTCAGTCAATTTGTGCAAGAAGCGGTAAAAAAATGTTGTTCGAACAAAAGCGGGTAAAGTCGGAAGAAATATTGATTGCGGCTAAACAAGGCCATTTGCCAATCACTCAGTCGTTTATTGGTGTGTTAGGATTCTAATCTTGATGAGACTGACTATAAGAAACACCTAGAGGACAAATACCTTTGAAAATTGCCTTTGATACCAATATTGTTTTGGATGTACTGTTAATTCGTGAGCCTTACGCAGATGTCGATGAGTTTGTTTGACGTGGTGGTTAGCCATGTAGGGTGGACAGATTACGACACAGTATTAAAGTACGCACACTTATCCAGCGAGCATCTAAAGACCCACGCAGAAAACTCAAAGCTGACACAACCTGTGACAAACTTACTACACTGCAAAAATAACAAGAGTTAAAAGTGTTTGTTTTAATTGGTCGGGACGACAGGATTTGAACCTGCGACCACTTGCCCCCCAGACAAGTGCGCTACCAAGCTGCGCTACGCCCCGATATAAGAATTGGTTTTGATGTGGATTTAAAATCCGTTGAGGGATTACATTATAACTATTTTAGCAAATTAAGAATATCTTCTAATTCGCTAATCATGTGTTGTATGAGCTCTTTTGCGCGAGTTGAGTCTCCTCCGCTTTCGTCACGTACAAGATAAGCTCTTGCGCCACCTATCGTGTAGCCTTGTTCGTATAATAATGATCGAATTTGGCGAATCATTAAAACATCATGACGTTGGTAATAACGACGGTTACCCCGCCGTTTAACTGGGCTAAGCTCAGCGAACTCTTGCTCCCAGTATCGTAACACATGCGGCTTTACACCGCATAAGTCACTGACTTCACCGATAGTGAAGTAACGTTTTTCAGGTATTACCGGTAACTCATTGTTGTTGCTCGGTTCCAGCATAAGCTTCTACTCGCGCTTTTAGTTTTTGGCCCGATCTGAACGTAACCACGCGTCTTGCGGTAATGGGTATTTCCTCGCCCGTTTTTGGATTACGCCCAGGACGGCTGCTTTTGTCTCTTAACTCAAATTTACCAAATCCTGAAATTTTAACTTGTTGGCCTTGTTCTAAAGATGTTTTTATTTCTTCAAAAAATAATTCAATAATCTCTTTAGCTTCGCGTTTGTTTAATCCTAATTCCTCGAACAAACTTTCGGCAAAATCAGCTTTTGTTAACGCCATTTATTAATCCCTCAGCTTTGCACTAATTTTGTTGGTCAAATTTTCTAACACTCTGTTTACTATAGCATCAATTTCAGAATCCGTCAGAGTTTGGTTGTCATTTTGTAAAAACAAGCCTAACGCTATACTTTTTGAATCTTCTGCGACACCTTTGCCTCTATAAACATCAAATATTACAACGTCTTGTAGTATGGGTTCGTTGATGTTATGAATACAAGCAACAATTTGTTGTGCGCTTATGGTTTCTTTAACGATAAGAGCTAAGTCTCTACGCACAGATGGAAATTTAGACAGCGGTTTAAATCTAGGCAGCTGTTTATTCAATAATAGGTTTTGGTCTAATTCAAATAAAAACACCCGATTATCAAAACCTAATTGTTTTTCTAAAACAGGATGCAACATGCCTAAGAAGCCTATAGTTTCACCGGCGGCGTTTGTTATTTTAGCCGTTTGCCCTGGATGTAAAGCCGGGTGCGTGTCGGGTAGGTAAGTTACCTTAACGCCTGTTAGTGCGAATAACGCTTGTACATCGGCTTTTATATCGTAAAAGTCCGCTGGTTTACTGGTTAATCCCCATTGCTCTGGGTAGGTATTACCCGTAATAAGTCCCGCTATGGCTTTTTGCTGTAACGTTTCGTTATTTTCTTTGATAAAACGTAAACCCGTTTCAAACAAGCGAATTCGGTTTTGCTGTCTATTTAAATTATACAGTGCTGCTTTTAATAAACCACACCATAAACTGGTGCGCATAATAGATAGCTCAGATGAGATAGGGTTTTGTAAGCGAATCAGCTCAGCATCAGGGGCTATGGCTTTTTGTATGGCTTCGTCTACAAAGCTATAGGTAATCGTTTCTTGATAGCCTCTATCAACTAATGTATCGGCAACGCGTGTTAATTCTAAGACTGATTCGGTTGCGGGTTGTAACTCGCTATGCATCAGTGAGCTTGATTTCGGTAATTGGTTGTAGCCGTAAATTCGGGCAATTTCTTCAATTAAATCAGCTTCTATAGCAATATCAAAACGCACACCGGGTGCTGTTACGCTCCAACTATCGGCTTTTGCTTCAACGCTCATGCCTAAGCGTTGCAAAATGTCTTCAACTAAGGCATCTTCAATAGTAACGCCTAGCAATTTGGCTAAACGCGTTTTTCGTAAGCTTATCGTAGGACGTACAGGCAAATGAGTTGCGCTGGTTTGTTCGATAATCGGACCTACATTTCCACCAGCAATGTCTACAATTAATTGTGTGGCGCGCTCAATAGCTCGCGTTTGTAAACTTGGATCGACGCCGCGCTCGAAACGGTGCGATGAATCGGTATGTAGACCATAGCGCCGCGCTTTCCCAGCAATTTCTTGCGGGGTAAAAAATGCGCATTCTAAGAAAATAGTGCGCGTTTCATCGCTAACTGCGCTGTCGCTTCCCCCCATAACTCCTGCTAACGCTAAAGGGTTTTTCTGATCAGCAATGACTAAGGTGTCACTATCTAAAGTAATGGTTTGGCCATTTAATAAGGCAAGCTGTTCGCCTGGTTGGGCTTTGCGTACAGAAATGCCTTGATGTAATTTATCAGCATCAAAGGCATGTAAAGGCTGGCCTAATTCAATTAACACATAGTTTGTTACATCAATTAATGGGCCTAAGCTTCTTAGCCCAGAGCGGCGTAAACGCTCTTGCATCCATATCGGCGTTTCGGCTTTAGCGTTAACGTCTTTGATTAAGCGTCCTAAATAGCGAGGGCATGCACTCGCTGTTTCAACATTTACAGTGATAACATCTGCGTGGGTAGCCGTGTGTGCAGTGAACTGTGTAGGTGTCCAAGCCATGCGATTTAATACGGCTAGCTCGCGCGCAATGCCTTCCATGCTTAAACAGTCGGCACGATTAGGTGTTAAATCAAGTTCGATAAGCGTGTCGTTTAGTGCTAAGTAGTCTCTGATGTCAACCCCTATCGGCGCGTCTTCTGGCAGCTCTAGTAAACCTTGTGCATCTTGCGCTAGGCCAAGTTCTTTAGCTGAGCATAACATGCCCATAGACTCTACGCCGCGTAACTTAGAGCGTTTAATTTTAAAATCGCCGGGTAGTTCTGCACCAATAAGTGCGGCTGGAATTTTTAAGCCGGGTCGTACATTCGTCGCGCCACAAACAATTTGCAAAGGCTGTTCAGCGCCAATTTCAACTTGGCAGACTTTGAGCCTGTCAGCATCAGGGTGTTGTTCTGTCGTAAGTACTTGACCGACGACAACATGATTAAATACGGCAGCAGCAGGTGTTGTTGCATCGATTTCTAATCCTGCCATGGTCAGTTGTGCAACTAATTCTTGCGTGCTAATGGGCGGATTTACATATTCGCGTAACCAAGCTTCGCTGATTTGCATGATTTTGGTTCTCTGCTTAGTTAAATTGCTGTAAAAATTTTAAGTCGTTTTCAAAAAACAGTCTTAGGTCGTTAATGCCATAGCGCAGCATAGTCAAGCGTTCAACACCCATGCCAAAAGCATAGCCGCTATAGAGCTCGCTATCTATACCGACTGATTTAAAGACCTCAGGGTGGATTAATCCGCAGCCCATGACTTCTAGCCAACCACTAAATCCGCATACGCGACAACCTTCACCATTGCACATCACGCATTCTATATCCACTTCTGCCGAAGGCTCGGTAAAGGGGAAGTAAGACGGTCTAAAGCGGACTTGTATGTCTTTTTCAAAAAATGCGCGTAGAAAATCGTAGACAATACCTTTTAAATCAGCAAAGCTGACATCGTTATCGACTAAAAAGCCTTCGACTTGATGAAACATGGGGGTGTGGGTTAAATCTGAATCACAGCGATACACGCGCCCAGGTGCGATGACTTTTAGCGGTGGCGCTGATGACTCCATGACGCGAATTTGTACAGGTGAAGTATGTGTTCTTAATACTGTATGTGCGTCGAAGTAGAAGGTATCATGCATGGCCCGCGCTGGATGATGAGCGGGAATGTTTAATGCTTCAAAATTGTGATAATCATCCTCTATTTCCGGACCTTCGACGACGTTAAAACCTGCGCTGGCAAAGATTTTATTAATGCGTCTAAGCGTCGTCGTAACAGGGTGCAGGCCTGCACTCGTTTGACCACGCCCTGGTAAGGTCACATCGATACGCTCGCTCGCTAGACGTGCTGCTAATGCAGCTTGTTCTAATGCGGCTTTTTTTGTTTCTAATTCAAGCTGGAATTTATCTTTAGCATCGTTAATTATCTGGCCGTAAGCTTTCCTTTGCTCTGGGGGCAGTGTGCCTAATTCCTTCATTTGTAGCGTAAATACGCCTTTTTTGCCTAAATAGTGCACTCGCACTTGTTCAAGCTGGCTTAACTCTTCAATGTGCGCAAGTTCTTGTAAGCCTTGCGCGAGAATTTCTTCTAAAGTTGCGGACACGGCAGAACTCGCTGTAATGGGGAATTTTAATAATGTGTTAACTTGCTTTAACGTTTAAAAGCAAGGGAATCTAATACTAAAGATAAACTCCCTGGCTTATATCAAACCAGGGAGCGGCAAAGTCTATAATGGACTTTGGTTGGCTTTTGCAATGGCGGCAATTTCACCAAATGCAGCTATGTCTCTAACTGCTATGTCAGCTAGAACTTTACGGTCTATTTTGACGTTTGCGTTAGCTAAGCCATTTATCAGGCGGCTGTAAGATGTATCGTACATGCGTGCTGCAGCATTAATACGAGCAATCCATAGGGCGCGGAATTGGCGTTTTTTCTGTTTGCGGTCACGGTAAGCATATTGCCCCGCTTTAATTACCGCTTGTTTTGCAACGCGATAAATGCGACTGCGCGCACCGTAGTAACCTTTCGCTTGCTTAAGAATTTTTTTGTGTCTGGCTCTTGCGGTAACACCGCGTTTTACTCTTGGCATGACGCCTCCTTAACTATATGGCATCATGCGTAAAGCCATACGCAAATCTGATGGATGAACAGCGGCTGGCCTGCGCAACTGTCTTTTTCTTTTAGTCGACTTTTTAGTCAAGATATGACGACGGAACGACTGTCCGCATTTAAAACCGCCGTTGCCGGTGCGTCGGAAACGCTTAGCGGCACCACGGTTAGTCTTTATTTTTGGCATTTGTTTTGCTCCAAAGATAATAAAAGGTCCTTGAGGAAAAACTCAACAAGGCAAAATGCACGGCCCGGAAGAGTTTTGCATCATTATGATGCTACAGCTTTTCAGCTGTTGATTAAGATGTATTCAGTCAAAATACATCGTGTTCGTTGTGCTTAACTTATTGTTTTTTCTTCTTAGGTGCCATCACCATAATCATTTGTCGGCCTTCCATTTTCGGGAATTGCTCGACAATGGCGATTT
>CAWUNX010000207.1:0-7053 GCA_963923905.1 uncultured Methylocucumis sp. | reverse complement strand
GATTAGCAGCACGTTGGGAAATCGACTTATTCGGTGGCCGACATTTGGAAGCGGAAGCCGCTGCTGCGCAAGCCGAAAGCAGCCAGGAAAGCTTGCATGCAGCGCAAGTCGGTCTGCTGGCCCAGGTAGCAACAAACTACCTGGAGCTGCGCGGTGTGCAGCAACGCACCGGCATTTTGCAAAAAAATATCGCGTTGCAACGTGAGCGATTGAGGGCTTTGCAGGTATTTGTTAAAGCCGGACTGGCTAACGAGGCAGATATGGCCCGCCAGCAAACGCTGTTGCAAGGCACTGAAGCGACACTGCCGCTACTGACCAACACCGAGCAAAAGTTCATCCATCGCTTGGGCGTATTGCTGGGCAAGTCGCCGGAAAGCTTAGAAAGGCGGCTGACCGTCGCCGGGCCATTGCCTAAGCAAGCACCGACCCTGCCAAACCTACTACCGTCCGATTTATTGGCGCAACGGCCTGACATGCGTATGGCGCAAACCGAAGTCAATGTAGCCGCAGCCAGCTTAGGTTCGGTACGGAGCAATCTCTATCCGAAGCTGGTGTTGTCGGCCAGTGGTGGTATCGGCGCGCTGGCGGTTGGCGGTTTTCCGAGCCTGGCTGAGAGCGTTTATGCCTTAGGCTCTGGGCTTTCGGCACCAATCTTCAATGCCGGGCGTATCCGCGCTCATATCGCAGCCGCCGATGCGCGGCTGGATCAAGTTGCGACCCAATACGAGAAGACCTTTTTGTTGGCATTAGAAGATGTGGAAAACGCCTTCGTCGCACATCGTACCGCTATGGATAGCCTAAACCAATTGACTGAAGCAGAAGCTTCAGCGGAAAAAGCTTACCAATTAGTTGCCGCTTTATATCAGCGCGGCATCGGCGATTATATAGCGGTGCTGGATGCGCAACGCAGCAAACTGGCGGTCAGTGATGAACGTGCCAAAATCGAAACCGCAACCAGTGTAGCAATGGTGTCGCTGTACCGAGCTTTCGGCGGTGGCTGGGCAATTGCCTCATCAGATAGAGGTATCGATGTCGCTAATCGAACTAAAACTGAACAGTAATCGGCTACGCACTTTACGTTGGTAGCGCAATAAAGTGACGACCTCTACACATAACAAAAATACTGTTTATTCCCCAGCAATAGACATTTGTTCAAGCAAAATAGACCCGCTACGGATATTGCCGCGATAATCGACATCATTGCCGACTGCAATAATGTGTTTATACATGTCTTTTAAATTGCCTGCGATAGTGATTTCATGAACGGGATAGGCAATCTTGCCCTGCTCTACCCAAAAACCCGCCGCACCTCGGGAATAATCACCCGTCACTAAATTAACCCCTTGTCCCATTAATTCAGTCACCCATAAGCCGGTATCCATTTTTGACAGCAACCCGGCTAAATCCTCGTTACCTGTAGTAATGCTTAGGTTATGTACGCCACCCGCATTACCTGTACTTTTCATGCCTAAGCGCCGCGCCGAATAACTGCCTAAAACATAGCCTAACAATACGCCATTCTCAACAATATGACGTGTTTGTGTGGCAACACCTTCGCCATCATAGGCCGCACTACCTAAACCACCCGGCAAATACGGTTGTTCTGAAATAGTAATGAATTCTGGAAAAATAGTCTGGCCTAGCGCGTCGAGTAGGAAACTGGATTTTCGATATAAATTGCCACCGCTAATCGCGCTAATCAGTGAAGCCAATAAACCGCCTGCAATTTCAGCGCTGAATAATACCGGGCATTGTCGTGTGCTAATCGTACGCGCATCCAAACGCCGTATCGTCCGCTCACCGGCTTTACGTCCTACGTCCTCTGCGGCTTGTAAGCGCTCAGGATGTCGCGCCACGCTATACCAATAATCCCGTTGCATGCTATCGCCGCGTTGCGCAATCACTGAGCAACTTAGCGAATGGCGTGTCGCCGCATAGCCTTGTAAAAAGCCTAAACTATTGCCTAGCACCCGAATGCCCTGGTGCGTATTTAACGTTGCGCCTTCAGAATTGGTGATGTCCGCATGATAAGTCCGCGCCGCTTCTTCACAAGACAACGCTAATTCAATCGCGGCATCAGCCTCGATAGACCAGGGTTGATAGAGCTGCAAATCGGGAAACTGTGTTTGTAAGCTGTCAGGCTCAGGTAATCCCGCATAATCATCGGTACTGGTATAACGCGCGATGGAACAAGCCGCTGTGACCGTTTCTTTTATCGACTCAGGCGATAAATCGGTGGTGCTCGCTGAACCTTTGCGCTGACCAAAATAAACCGTAATCCCTAAACCTTGGTCGCAATGATGCTCTATCGTTTCGACTTCACCTAAGCGCACGCTCACTGACAAGCCTGTTTCCTGACTTAAGCCCGCTTCCGCTGCGCTCGCACCTTGTTGGCTGGCTTCGTCTAATAATGATTGCACGATGGTTTTTAACTGATTGATTTGTTGTTGCATTTGCACTCGTTGTTCTCTTTTATAAAATTAGGTTGAAACAGCTTTATCGCTCGCCTATTCGGTTTCGCCACCACTAAGATTTGGAGTACAAAGCTTGCTTTGTGCAGTATTGAAACCAGAGCAAGGCAAACCTTGCGCTCCGAAAACGGATGCTCAAATGCTGTAAACATGTCCTAGTGTGTGGCAACAAGCTATAGAGCTACTATATCTGCTTTTTTGAGTTTACAAAGATAAATAAAAGCCTGCTGCGTTAATCGTTTTTCGCATCGCCCTGCAAGAGTCATTGCTGTCTAAACTGCTTGGCAGAAAACGAGGTTTTTATGTCATTGTTCTACAAACCAAGCTGCGTAAAATCCACTAACACCACGATACGTCAATCTATCTTTTGGTATATTCATTCGCCATGTCAAGCCGCGTAAAATCCATTAACAGCACAATACCTCAATGATTACAAATGAGACTAATGCCTTAGATGATAGCTAGGAGAATCAAATGATTACCACGGAATTAGAAGAGCACTCGGCAACAATACATCAACCGATAGAGCTATCTGCTCGCACCGTAGGCATCGTAATTTATCCAGGTGTCGAAATTATAGACTTTACCGGCCCCATGGAAGTCTTTTCCTTTGCTAATACCGGCGCCATGCGAGCAGGTTTGTGTCAATACCCACCTTATGTACTGGAGGTATTAGCGGCAACGCCAGGTACTATCATGACCTCTTGTGGCTTACAAGTTATCGCGACCCGTTCTTATTTAGAGTATGACAACGGTATCGACACCTTAATCATCGCAGGTACGCCCAATATTGATTGCTTGCTTGCTGACCCAGCCCTACAAACCTGGTTAAAACGCATTGCGAGTCGCGTTCGACGGTTAATCTCAGTATGCACCGGTGCATTTTTACTCGCTGAATGTGGTTTATTAGATGGTCTAAGCGCAACAACCCACTGGTATTTTTGTGAGCGTTTAGCCGAAACCTACCCCAATATCAACGTAGAACCCGACCGTATTTTTATCAAATCCGGAACAATAGCGACATCGGGTAGGATTACTTCTGGTATTGATTTAGCACTCGCGTTGTTAGAAGAGGATTTAGGCAGTGAACTCGCATTACTGGTTGCTAGATACTTAGTCATGTTCTTAAAACGCCCTGGCGGACAATCACAGTTTAGCGCGTATTTAGTCAGCGAAGCGGTAAGACCTGAATTAAAAGAGTTACAAGCTTGGATACTCGTCCATTTAACCGACGATTTACGCGTAGAACAACTGGCTGAGCGCATGTGTATGAGTCCTCGCCATTTTGCCCGTTATTTTTTACAAGAAACCGGCTTAACACCGGCAAAATTTGTTGAGTTAGCCCGCATAGATGCCGCCCGTCATTATTTATTAAGCAGCCAATTACCGATTGAAGCGGTCGCAGATAAAACCGGTTTTAACGACCCTGAACGTATGCGCCGGGCTTTTATACGCAAGTTAGGTGTTAATCCGAGAGATTACCGAGAGCGATTTGGCAATAAGTCTTATACTATCGTAGCTGCGAGTTAGCGAAAAACAAGTTTTACATCACATAAGCCGTACTAATAACAATAAAAATCATCATCTTGGCCTCAAGGAGTAACGACTATGCGCATCTTATTAATTTCCAGTGCCTTTTCCGGCTTAACCCAACGCTTTTATACCGAACTCGATGACGCTGGTTACACGGTATCGGTCACACTGCATTTAGGTGATATACAGGCGCTACGCAACGCTGTAGAAGATTTTCAACCATCGCTAATTATCTGTCCGTATTTAACCCGGCGTCTGCCGGCTGATATTTACCAAAACTATCTTTGCTTAATTGTTCATCCAGGCATAAAAGGCGACCGTGGTCCCTCGTCACTCGATTGGGCTATACAAAGCAACGCTAGGCAGTGGGGGGTAAGCTTACTAGCGGCGGCTGAAGAAATGGATGCTGGCGATATATGGAGTCATAAAACCTTTCCTATGCGAATCTGTACTAAAAGCAATTTGTTTTATCATGAGGTCACACAAGCGGCCATCGCTTGCTTATGGGAGGCATTAAGCTTTTTCTCAGCACCGAGTTTTCACCCTGAAGTGCAGGACTATAGCCGCACTGATTACCAAGGTCAGACCTTGCCGATGATGTGTCAGGCAGAGCGTGCATTGGACTGGAAAAAACATAGCACCGCCGAAATATTACGACGCATCCATGCTGCCGATGGCGTGCCAGGCGTACTTGATAACATCGCGGGTAAATCCGTTTATCTATTTAATGCTCATGCTGAACCTAACCTTCGCGGTAAACCCGGTACTCTTATTGCCCAATGCGAGCAAGCCATTTGTATGGCAACCTGCGATGGTGCGATTTGGTTAGGTCACTTACAAGAAAAATTGGCTAATGGTAGTAAAGGCATAAAGTTACCGGCAATCCGAGTATTAGACGGCGCTTTGCATACACCGTCCAAAGGTTGGTTTGATAAAAAGCTCAAAACGTTCAGCATTGACTACCAACAACCAGGACGCCAATATCCTTGCCAAGAAGTTTGGTATGAACTGTCTGGCGATGCCGCTTATTTATATTTTGCCTTCCATAATGGCGCGATGAGTACTGAGCAATGTCAATTACTGTTAAACGTTTATCGCCACGTAGCTGCCTTACCAGTTAAAGCCATCGTTCTGATGGGGGGAGACCGTTTTTATTCTAACGGCATTCATTTAAATCATATCGAAGCGGCCAGTAGCCCGGCAGACGAATCTTGGCTAAACATTAATGCTATTGACGATCTTATTTTGCAAATCATCAATACACCAGACAAACTGACCGTATCAGCTTTACGGGGTAGTGCCGGTGCAGGCGGTGCCATATTAGCGCTAGCGGCTGACTGGGTGTATGCGCGACAAGGCGCTATTTTAAATCCGCATTATAAAAAAATGGGTGGATTGTTTGGTTCTGAATATTGGACGTATTTACTGCCTAAACGCGTTGGCACCGACATAGCATTGCAACTGACTGAGCAATGCTTACCTATTAGCGCTGACAGGGCAAGGCATTTAGGCATGGTTGATAAAGTACTTGACCAACATCTTGATTTATTTACCGCACAAGTAAAACACCTCGTCGATGCATTTTTAGCAGAACCCTCAGCACTTAGACAACATTTAGCCGACAAAGCCAAAACACGTTGCCAAGATGAAGCGCATAAACCCTTAGCCGCTTACCGGCAAGATGAATTGGCTAAAATGTATGAAAATTTCTATGGCAGCGATGAATACAACCAAGCGCGCACTCTATTTGTGCGTAAACTCTGTGGTAAAACTCAATGCAACCAAAGCTGTATGCCTGCGGTAAAGCTGGAGCGTGCACTAGACGCAGTGACCTGAAACAATGGTACGTTCAGAGCATATAATCTGAACGGTCGCATTCGGTATCTTGTGTTGCCGTAGGGTGCACTGCGCGCACCCTGCCTAAAAACCGAATGTGACCGTTTAAAGTCTATCTTTTATGTCAGTTGACCATGTTTATAATCACTCATAGCTTGCTCGATTTCCTCGCGCGTGTTCATCACAAACGGCCCATATTGCACTACAGGCTCGCGTAATGGTCGACCTGCCAGTAACAGAAAACGTGCTGGCAAGTCCTTGGTGCGAACGACAACTTGCTCGCCATTAGATAATACACCGGCCGTGTGTACATCTAATATACGATGCTGTTCAGCCAAATCAATCGCAACAGTGCCTTCATAGGGATAAATAAACGCATTATGAGCCTCGGCAATGGTTTGCGAAAACTCACTACGTGCCGGCAACCGAATGTCCAGAAACAACGGTTCAGTGCTTAAACTTTGAATCGGGCCATAAACTTTGTTGCCACTGATGTCTGCACAACCGGCAATCACTTTAATGTCACCGCCGCCTGGCAAAACATGCGATGGGATTTGTTCGGGTTGAATATCCTGATAATGCGCGGGCTTCATTTTTTCTTTGGCCGGTAAATTAATCCACAGTTGAAAGCCACGCATACGTCCATTTTCCTGCTGGGGCATCTCAGAATGAATAATACCGCGTCCCGCTGTCATCCATTGCGCGCCACCGCTTTTAAGATTGCCTTTATTCCCCAAATGGTCTTCGTGCAACATGTGACCCTCTAACATATAGGTCACGGTTTCAAAGCCTCGATGCGGATGACTGGGAAAACCAGCGATATAGTCATCAGGATTAGCGGAACAAAATTCATCAAGCATTAAAAAGGGGTCGACACGCAAGGTCTGGTTTTGTCCTAAACTGCGTAATAGCTTGACGCCACCGCCATCAGATACGGCGATTGCGGGAATGAGTTGCTGAAGGGTTCTAATGTTCATGTGAACTCCTTAGGGTTTTATGGGGCGGCAAGTACTCACCTTGATTGCATGATGTGCAATGACTTATTCTTTGATTGCCTCAACGGGAATAGTCACGGTCACTTCATCGCCGACAAATGGAGCATATTTCCCCATATTAAAATCTGTGCGTTTGAGCAGAGTTGTTGCATTCGCGCCGCAAGCATATTTCATCACTATCGGATTAGGCACTGTCTCTTATACACATCTGACGCTGC
>CAWUNX010000206.1:0-7062 GCA_963923905.1 uncultured Methylocucumis sp. | reverse complement strand
AAGTTAGTTCCTGTCTTGATTGGTGCGCTTTTAGCGCTCTCTATCATCTTATATATTGCGTTTTATTTTGTTTTTTTAGATTTATTCGTGGATTTATGGTGGTTTGAATCACTTAAGCTTGAAGGCTATTTCTGGCTAAAACTACTGTATAAATTCTTTTTATCCGGTGGCGTAACCCTCGCTTTTTTCACTATTTTCTTTTTGCATTTTTGGATTGCCTCGCGTTATCTAGGGTTAAATACAGTACAAGAAGCGCTAGCTAATCCTGATGAGCGTCGTAGGCTACAGCGGTTTTCCAATATTTTTATGAATGGCAGCGTTAAGGTTTATACCCCTATTGCGCTGGTCTTAGCAATCTTTGTTGCTATGCCGTTTTACCACCAATGGGAGAAATCGTTATTGTTCTTTTTCGGTGCTGCGTCAGGTGTCACCGAACCCGTTTATGGTAATGATGTCAGCTTTTATTTACTGTCTTTTCCGCTTTATGAACTGATTCAACGAGAATTGCTGACAACGGCAGGCCTAATTTTTATCATGGTTGGTCTGTTGTATTGGTTAGAACATCTTTTCATGCCTTATCAGCGTAAAGAATTTGCGTTAGGAGCAAAAATACATCTGCTAGTCTTAGGTGGTTTTGTCATTGCTTTTGTGGTTTGGGGCTTTATGCTTGAGCGTTATTCATTGCTCTATACCAATACCCACGAGCCAGTCTTCTATGGACCTGGTTTTGTCGAGCTGCGTTACCAACTGCCATTAATCTGGTTGGCGGTACTGACGTTCTTAGCCACCACCGTCTGTGCTGGCTTATATTTATTTTCTGAGAAACATAGAATTAAAACACCGTTTTATATTTCGCTAGCGGCGTTTTTAGGTGCATTACTGTTACCCAATATAAGAGTCATTCCTGAATTATTACAACGCTATATCGTTAACCCTAATCCGGTTAGAACCGAACAAGCGTTTATTCAAAGCAATATCGATGCAACCTTAGCGGCTTATAATTTGAATAACGTTAAGACCGTAGAAACAACTAATCAAATCGACGCCGCAAAAGATATAGAAACCTGGAGTACGCAAAAACGCTTTGAGAATATTCCCGTATGGGATAGAGAATACATTATTGATAGCTACCGACAACTTCAGGAAATCAGACCTTATTACAAATTCCGCTCTGTCGATGAAGACCGTTATTTCGTCCTCGACCATGCCCGACAAGTCAATATTTCCGCACGAGAAGTCAATATTTCAAAATTACCCGAAGGCGCGCAAAACTGGGAAAACCGGCATTTACGTTATACCCACGGCTATGGCGCGGTGGTCACGCCAGCGTCACAAGATGCCGATAAACCGCAAACCTGGTATTTGCGTGATTTGAATATGCAATCCACGGTAGGGCTTAGTGTCAAACACCCTGATATTTATTACGGCCAAGAACAACTCAATTACGCGATTGTCCCTAACCGCTTAGATATTGTTGATATTTCAGGCAGCCAGCAAGCAGACACCGATATTTATCATGGCATTGGCGGTGTACCGATTCCATCCTATTTTCGTAAAGCGTTATTAGCCATTTATTTTAACGATGAAAAAATCTTTTTTTCCACCAATATCACCACCGAAAGCAAAATTAAATTTCATCGTAATATCAGTGAACGAGTGCAAAAAATTACGCCATTTTTGCAGCTTGACAAAGACCCGTACTTGGTCATGACACGTGATAGGTTTTACTGGATTATCGACGGCTATACGCTATCAAATAAATATCCTGTATCAAAACCATCCGTTGACCATTTCCAAAGCGGCACGCAAGAATTTAATTACATTCGTAACTCAGTAAAAATAGTCGTAGACGCCTACGATGGGGATGTTGATTATTATATTGTCGACCCAAAAGACCCATTAATTATGGCGTATAACAATGCTTATCCCGGTTTTTTCAAAGAAATAGCCGACATGCCATTAGAGTTACGCCAACACTTGCGCTATCCACGTGATTTGTTTTATGCGCAAATGAAAATTTTTGCCAAATACCATCAGAAAAATCCGGCGCTATTTTATGAGCAAGCCGAAACTTGGGAGTTTGCTAATTTGCGCGATAGCATCGTATTACCTTATTACCAAACCATGGATTTCGGACGTTGCAATGACACAGAAGAGTTTGTCTTAATTAACCCAATGACCCCGTATCAACGTAATAACCTCAGCATGTTAGGTATAGCCAGTGGACTGGACAGCACAGGCTGTAGCGAAAACTATAAGCCTAACATCACTGTTTATAAATTTGGTAAAGAAGTGCAAGTCAATGGCCCTGAACAAATCGAAGCGTTAACACAACAAGTCCCAGAAATTTCTGAGCAGTTCACGTTATGGGGACAAGCCGGTTCTATTGTTGAAATGGGGCGTATGGTTATTTTGCCGATAGGAAGCACCGTGTTATATGTACAGCCTATCTATATCGCTTCTGTTAAAAATAAAATGCCGGAATTAACCCGTGTGATTGTTTCCATAGGTAATGAAACAGTCATGGATACGACATTGAAATCGGCCTTTGAGCGCTTAAAGCAAAAATTCATTAGAAATGAAAAACTCAGCAAAATGGCGTTACCACCGGTAACTGAGCCAAAACCTACCGTAGACTAACCCGCGATAAGCGATAAAGGAATATGTTCAATTCAACACTGATTAGCGAGCTATGCGTTTATTGTTAGTAGAAGATGATGAAATACTCGGTGACGGTATTGTCGCCGGGTTAACCATGGAAGGTTATGCCGTAGATTGGTTAACCAGCGGCAAACTGGCCGATGAAGCGTTAAAGCTAAATAGTTATGAACTCATCGTATTGGATTTAAATCTGCCCGACATGGATGGTTTATCGGTATTAAAAGCCTTGCGTGCAAGAAAAGACGAAACGCCGGTCTTAGTATTGACCGCTAAAGACACCATTGCCGATAGAGTTAAGGGACTAGATAGCGGAGCTGATGACTTCGTGATTAAGCCGTTTGAACTAGACGAAGTATGCGCTAGACTAAGAGCGCTATCACGCCGCAAAGAAGGCCGTAGCGTACCTACGATTGAGTATAAAGGCGTCATACTCGACCCTGCGGCGCATCAAGTGACCTTTAATAATGAAAAAATCGATTTATCACAAAAAGAATTCGAGATTTTAAACTTTTTAATGAGCAATATCGGACGCGTTATATCACGCGCCCGACTTGAAGAAAGCTTATATTCGTGGAATTCCGATATTGAAAGCAACACCGTCGAAGTTCATATCCATCATCTACGCAAAAAATTAGAACCTAGCCTAATCCGCACCGTCCGAGGCGTAGGCTATATCATCGATAATGACGAAGAATAATGCAGTATTCGTTACGAAAACGCCTGTTGATAAGTTTATTAACAGCTACGATGGTCATTTGGGGTATTGCGGCTTTTGTCAGCTATCAACAAATCCGCGCCGAAGTCGCAAGCCTATTCGATGCCGAGTTATCACAATCGGCAAAAGTATTAAACGCATTCCTGGAAAGCTTACAACGTGAAGGCTCACTGTCAACGTATTGGAGCCAAGATTTAGTAGACAAACACCTACACGCTTATGCGTTAAAGCGTAAACTCAAAACCAAAAATAATTTTGATTTATGGACGGGACAAAATAATTTTCTCAATCTTAAAACCCAAGAGCCATCTGCGTTAAGAGGCTTAAATCAAACCAATATCGATGAATCCTTATGGTATATGTTTGATGATTTGCTGCAAGAAAAAGCCGTCACGCGCCAATATGAACGCAAAATCGCCTTTCAGCTCTGGTCCAAAAAAGAAGGTTTAGTCTTATATTCGGATAGCGCGCCAAGATACCCATTTGCCAACTTACAAAATGGCTTTAGTTCAACCGAAATTAATGGCGATTTATGGCATGTCTATAGCTTGACCAATACCACAGGCGAATACAGCGTACATGTCGCACAAAAAGAGGAAATACGCGCCGAATTAGCTGATGAAATTTCGGCGCAACTCGTGACTCAATTTTTAATTGGCTTGCCAATACTCGGCATGGTTATTTGGATGATTGTCGGCCAAGCGTTAAAACCGTTGGCACGGCTTGAAAAATCATTAGCTAAACGCGAAGCTAGCTATTTAAAACCGCTATCAACGCGTGGCTTACCCAACGAAATCGTACCAATGGTAACGGAAATTAATAACTTATTCGTACAATTAGAGCAAGCCTTTGAACATGAACGCCGCTTTACCTCTGATGCGGCACATGAATTAAGAACACCTTTAGCCGGGCTGCTCACCCAAGCCCAAGTCGCCTTACGCACCCATGACGACACCATGCGTAAACAAGCGCTTAAACGCATAGAACAAGCCGTCAATCGCATGACGTATATGGTGCAGCAATTATTAACCTTTTCCCGCATCGAATCCGGCACAGAATACATGAATCAAGAAGTGCTAGAACTCGACAAAGAAGTCGTGCAAATCGTCGCGCATTTAGAGCCTGAAGCACATAGAAAGCGCATACAACTCGAAGTCGTCGAAGAAAACCCTGTGCCTATCATCGTCAATGCCGCACTGATTGCCATCTTAATTCGCAACTTAATTGACAACGCGATTAAATACACGCCCAATCAAGGCAATATTTTAATCAGCGTGATAGGACGCGGCAAAACCTTGGATTTTTGCGTAGAAGATTCAGGCCCCGGCATTGCACCCGACCAATACGAAAAGGCGTTACAACGTTTTCATCGCTGCATAGAAACCGCTCATGCCGCTCAAGGTACGGGCCTTGGTTTATCTATCGTGCAACGCATCGCCGCGATTCATAACGCCGACTTAATCTTAGGCGTATCGCAATGGGGCGGACTAAAAGTCACTGTGTCGTTTCCAAGTGTTGTGATAAGGCAAAAATCTTAGAGCTTTGTTTGATCGTTTATCGTTCCACGCTCTGCGGTTTGTAACGCAGAGCGTTGTTATTGGCGCTACCACATAAAGCATGGGAACAATCAAAAATGCTGGCGAAAGGGAAGTTTGCTCGATTAACCTAGCTCCCATTTTATCTTTTCATGCCCAGTGTGAGCATGAAAGAAATATTTCGATTTAGCTAGCCCAAAAGTCAATATTAAACCAAAGCCAAAAAGCCATAGAGTCCCGGGAATTGGGGTTTGGGTTACAGTAATCTTATCAAAAAAACCTTGCACCGCACCATTATGCCCATTAATACTAAAAGCTACATTATAATAAAAATTGCCATAACCAAACTGTAGTGCATCAAAAAATATTGATGTTAAGCTATTCATGGTAGGAAGAGTAACCGAATCTTTTGGCGCTTGTGCATAAATCGAGAACGAACTAATCGGAGCTATTTGATTGATATTTGTTGAAAATTCAGGTGTACCTATATATCCATTGAGATAAGCGTAGTCAGCATTACTATTAGAGAGTTTATTATCTATAATTAACGTCCTTCCGTTGGATTTGATATAGTATCCCCCAATATGCAATTCAATGCTCTCGATTGAATTTGGATAAGCTCCTACATACTGAGAAGAATCAGTATCAATATAGCTGGCTTTATCATCAAACTTAAAAGTAGCTGTAACGGGCTGACCACTAGGAAATGGCCAAAAGGAGCCGTTTACACTGCCTGTCAAAGTAACTACAGTTGCAGCTTCACTCTGTGAAAAAATTGTAAATATTAAGACTGCCATCAGACATGAAATTGATTTCATCATTGAACACCTATCGATAACTTGAAAATTAAGGTTTAATATCACTATAAATGTTAAGTAACACGGCTTGATTTTAGTGATTCATTTCACAAAATAACACCAAGTCAAACTAGGTATTTACACAGTGTGAGTGTCGTTCATGAAAATTAATGAGAAAATTCGCTTTATGCGCCAGCTAAAAGAGTTTTCACAAGAAGATATGGCAGAACGCCTAGGATTATCGCTGAACGGCTATGCCAATATTGAACGCGGCGACACTGATGTGCAAATATCAAGGCTAGAGCAAATTGCCGAAATTCTTAGTGTAGATTTATTGGAGCTATTGAGTTTTGGTGAGAAAACTGTTGCATGTTTGATAGGCAACAATAACAACCAATTTAGCCATGTTGAACAAAGTGTTAGCGATGCCAAACAAGCCCAATTTGAAATCGAAAAACTACAACTCATTATTGAACAACAACGCATGGAAATCGCTTATTTAAAAGAAATCATTGCGTTAAAAAATCAAAAAGTCGAAACGCTGTAATAAACTGGAATCTTAATCAATAACAGGCGTTAGACAATGGATTTTGAATGGGATGAGATAAAGGAACGCAGCAACCGAAAGAAACATGGTGTTTCCTTTCTCGAAGCCAGTGAAGTATTTGCTGATGAACACTCTTCATGCGCTCCTGACCCAGATCATTCTTATGACGAAGAACGTTATTTACTTTTCGGTGTGTCGTTAAAAGGTAATTACCTTGTAGTATCTTTCACTGAAAGGGCAGAAACAATCCGGATAATTTCAGCACGCCCCATGACTCGCCAAGAGCGTAATGCCTATGAATAATGAAGATACATTAAGGCCAGAATATTCGGCAGAACTCATAAAATCAGGAGTACGCGGAAAATTTGCCAGCCGGTATAGAGAAGGTACAAATATTGTTTTAGTTGATCCTGATTTACACAAGCTTTTTCCAAATTCTGAATCCGTTAATCGTGCTTTGCGTAAATTCGCAGAAGAACATCATTTATCTTGTACTTAGACTATTAGTCGTTGGTTATTATCGTTCCACGCCCTGCCTCACTGCCATTAAGCCATCTAACTTGCTTTGTGCAGTATTAAGCCAGTGCAAGGCAAGCCTTGCACTCCAACTTAAACCCTTAACTGTGGGCCGTGAGGCAACACCTGATAGCAATTAAATTTTAATGATAACCGTCTTCACTCGGATCATAAACAATATCGTGTACATGGAAATTAACCCCACCGATACCGGCTCCGGTATAAATGATGCGTCCTTGACCAATACCGTTCGGCATGATTACTGAGTGGCATTAATAATTTCAACCACAC
>CAWUNX010000205.1:0-7074 GCA_963923905.1 uncultured Methylocucumis sp. | reverse complement strand
TCCTCTCTGGTCTCGTGGGCTCGGAGATGTGTATAAGAGACAGCTTCACCACCTCCTCCACGCTCACTTCTAATATGAATTAAATAGTCATGCCGAAAAACAAAATAAAACCCATCCTTGCCGTGACTACCATCACGTCCATTATCACCGCTGTTCCCAACTAATCCCATACCTCCTCCGCCAGCTTCAGCGCCGCCATTACCACCAATCGCTTGATTATTGACAAAATGAGAGTTGTTTATTGTCACCGCTCCATCGTAAACAAACAAAGCCCCACCCATACCAGCTCCACCGCCACCACCATTGGTACCTTGCGCCAAGCCTTCGCTTAAGGTTAGATTATTTAACATCACAGTTCCGCTTTTAATAAACAAAACGCGATGTTGGTGATTGCCGCTTATAGCAAAACCATTGCCCTCAATCGTTAAGGACTGATTCTCTTCTATCAAAGGTAGATCGCTCGATAATGAAATGTTGTTGGTTAAACTAATAATATCCGCTTGATTATCGTTGTTGGTTGCCAATAAAGCATTAGTCAATTCAGCATAATCACTTGCATAGAAGATTGCCATTTTTAGTCCTCAGTGTTGTTCTGGTGGGGAACGCTATATTTGATTAAACAACTGGATTCTTTTTTGTTAGTAGACCCGGATAAAATGTTTGATAAAACCATTCAAACTTTTGTTGAATCTGCATTTGAATTCTGTGGGGTATCGAGTGGTGCTCTGGCATTTGCAGGCTTGCATGGGTATTGTGGCGGTATTTATAACGATAATAGCTATCGCTTTCGTGAGGTCTTACCAAAAGTTTTTGCCAATTCATAGACACTGGAGGTAAACCCAACCAATGCAATAATTCCTGCCACACAGTATCGGGTTCACTCATCAAGTGCTCAAATACAACATAATATAGTCGCTCTTGCAGTATGCTGGAGATGTCTTGCAGCGCTTCTATAGACTTCAGAGGCCCACCTATCACGCCATCGCGTGCAAATAGTTTATCAGCACGATCATAATTTGTTAGATTTGATAAATTATCTGGAAAATCAAGTAATAATGTCCGTTGATGCTGGGCTTCGATGGAACCATAGATCTGACCTAATTCTCGTATGCAAACTAGCATTTTGAAGCTGGGATCTAAGTGATTGACTGTTTCGATGTGTTGCAACCAACCACGATTTTTGTCGACTACCCAGGTTTTATCCGTTTCGGAAAACCAGCCGTTGACAAACCCGCAAAAGGCATTTAGTAGACGTCTATAACTTTGGTCGAAATCAACATCAAGTTGAGATAGTAAAAACTCATTATTACTGATGTTATGACGTAATCCCTTAATAGTAGGACAAAGAGGTGAGCTATGACCAGGGCTATCAATGTCAGGATGATGAGCTAGCAATTGGCAAAGAAGTGTTGACCCAGCTCTTGGTAGCCCGGTAACATAGATAACGTGTTTTGTCAGCATTCATAATGCCCAAGTGATTAACGCCAAAAATTCAACTTTATTAATATAAGGTTAATTATTATACCGCGCATTCTCTCTTCTTTATAGCTGACTAATAGTTTCCGCCAAATGTTCTAAACATAAGCTGGCGTTTATGGATGTGAAACAGATTTTTTATGCTTCTAGTACAATGTCTTTATGGTAGCGGATTGATTATGCCATGCTGAGACAAACCCGTATCATTAACCTCCACGTCTTCAAAAATCTCCGCTAGCGACATTGACACATTGATGCTAGTAAATTGGCAAATTTGCTCACCAATATAATCATGCAGTAACCAGTCATTATCAGCCGTGCGCCGGAAGCATTCGACTCGGCGCGCGGCAATATCGACGATAACGTATTCTTGCAATGACTTTAAGCTACGATAAGCCGCAAATTTATCGCCCCGATCAAATGCTGCCGTCAAATCCGATAACACTTCGACGATAAGCGTAGGCTCTGACAAATACTGGTCAGCGCGGCGGTCTTGCTGAGAGCAAGACACCATGACATCGGGGTAAAAAAACGCGTCAACATACTCAACACGTAATTTCATATCGGCGATATACGCTTGGCAACCGCTACCACGTAACGCTTGTTTAAACGCGCTAGCTATATTAAGACTTACCGTCACATGCGCCCGCCGCGCGCCAGCCATCGCAAACACCTCACCGGCATAATATTCATGCTTTTCGGTTTGCTCACTTTCCCATTGCAAATATTCATCACGTGTAAAGCGAGACTTCATCACCGTATTCATCACACCACACTCCTAAAGGTAACGATTTAGACTGGCTGATTATACCGCGTTATCAATGACATTACGGCAATGCTTGCTTAGTCTAATGAAACCAATGCGCGCGCTGTATTTGCAAGGTGACTTTATCGCCTTTTTTTAAGGCCAGTTGTTTAAACTGCTCGTTGGGCATTTCGACAAAAATACTCAAACCAGAATGGTAAGGTGAGATTTTTTCTAGCTCGATTCTGATTAACGCGCCTAAATGCTGCCAGTCTCTTAACACGGCATGGGCATTATCGTCGTTACTGGCTTTGGCTAAAACAATATCATGCGGTCGCACATGCGCCGATTTGCCATCAGGTGGCGTATTAGGCAATAACAGCCCGTCTTGTTGGTCAAATTGCAAGACATTGGTTTGACCAATAAATTTTGAGACAAATGCATTAGCCGGATGGTCGTAGATGTCACTCGGTGCGCCTTGTTGTTCGATACGACCATGATTAAGTACAACCACACGACTCGCTACTTCCATCGCTTCTTCTTGGTCATGAGTCACAAAAATACTGGTGACATTTAACTCATAATGTAACGAGCGTAGCCATTGCCGTAAGTCTTTGCGCACACTGGCATCAAGTGCGCCAAATGGCTCATCGAGTAATAACACCGATGGCTCTACCGCTAAAGCCCGTGCTAACGCGATTCTTTGACGCTGGCCACCGGATAATTGATCAGGAAAACGGTCATGTAACCAGTCTAATTGCACAAGCTCTAATAAGGCGTGGACTTTGCGATGAATATCGCCCTCGCTAGGGCGATTCTTTTTCGGCTTAACACGCAAACCAAATGCGACATTATCAAACACTGTCATGTGTCTAAATAACGCATAATGCTGAAACACAAAACCTATGCCACGCCGACTGACATGGTGTTCGGTCTTATCTTCTCCGCTTAATAACACGCGTCCGCTATCGGCTTGTTCTAAACCGGCAATAATGCGTAATAATGTGGTTTTACCGCAACCGGATGGCCCTAATAACGCGACTAACTCACCTTCTGGAATCTCTAGGTTAATATGGTCTAAAGCTGAGAATCGGCCAAAATTTTTACTAATATCAGAAAGAATAATACTCATAAGCACCTCATTGTGGTCGATTTTGTTGTTGTAGCCATTCCAGCGTTGTTTTAAGCACCAGTGTTAGTAACGCTAATCCGGCTAAAATCGAAGCGCTGGCAAATGCACCCACAAAATCATATTCGTTGTAACTTACTTCAACATGTAACGGTAACGTATTCGTCAAACCTCTAATATGACCGGACACCACTGAAACAGCGCCAAATTCGCCCATAGCTCTGGCGTTGCACAATAAAACGCCATAAAGCAACGCCCATTTAATATTCGGCAAGGTGATATGAAAAAACATTTGCCAACTGCTGGCACCTAATGACAACGCCGCCTCTTCCTCTTGACTACCCATTTCCTGCATCAGCGGTATTAATTCGCGCGCGACAAACGGGAAAGTAATAAACAACGTGGCTAAGATGATTCCTGGCACGGCATAAATGATTTTGATGTTATGCGCGGATACCCATTCGCCTAACCAGCCTTGCGCGCCAAAAATCAACACGAATATTAAGCCTGAAATCACCGGCGATACTGAAAACGGTAAGTCGATGAGGGTTAATAACAAACTTTTACCCGGAAACTGAAAACGGGTAATCGTCCAGGCCGCACAGAGTCCAAACAACGTGTTTAACGGCACCGTAACTAACGCGGTAAGCAATGTTAAGCGTATCGCCGATAACGTGTCAGGCTCGGTTAACGCTGACCAATAAGTCGCCCAACCCTTAGCAAACGCTTCGATTAACACCACCGCTAACGGTAAGCAGAGAAATAATAAGATAAAGCCCAATGCAACCACTATGAGCGCTCTACGAAGCCAATCAGGGTCAGTGAGCGCAGGTCTTTTTACCGCCGCAGCGGTTTTACTTAAATCTGTCACAGCATTCATAAAAAAACCTATACTTGCCCAGAACGAATGCGTACCCAGCGTTGCAGCAAATTAATCACTAGCAATAACAAAAACGAAATCACCAACATCGTCAGTGCTATCGCCGTCGCGCCAGGTACATCATATTGCTCTAATTTGGTAATAATCATCAGCGGTATGATTTCTGATACATAAGGCAAATTACCTGCAATAAAAATAACCGAACCGTACTCGCCTATACCGCGCGCAAACGCTAAGGCAAAGCCGGTCAACATGGCAGGAAATAAATTCGGCAAAATAATGTGGATAAAAACCTTTATCCTAGATGCGCCTAAACTCGCCGCTGCTTCTTCCATTGCCGTATCAAATTCTTGTAATACCGGCTCTAAGGTTCGCACCACAAACGGTAAGCTGATAAAAATCAACGCAAAGACAATGCCTAACGGTTTGTAAGCGACTTGTAAGCCAAACTGCTGCATTAACATGCGCCCTAACATACCACTTGGTTGATAAATAGTCGCCAGCACAATACCCGCAACTGCCGTCGGTAACGCAAACGGTAAATCTATTAACGCATCAAAAAATTTTTTACCCGGAAACGGATAGCGCACTAACACCCAAGCAATCACAAAACCAATCAAGCCCGCACAAAACGCTGCGAACAGCGAGGCAGTAAAGCTCACTTTAAAAGAGGCTAATACGCGCGCATGAGTGATAATTTTCAGATATTCACTAAAACTTAGGCCAAAACTCGTGATAACCAAGGTACTCAAAGGAATTAACACGACTAGGCATAAATACACCACAGTGAAACCTAAACTGGGCGCAAAGCCAGGCATGATTGAATGTCTTTTCATAATGAATGCCTAAGGCGCATAAATTTGGTCGAATACACCGTCATCATCAAAATGCTCTTTTTGCACAGCATCCCAGCTACCAAAACGTTGCTTAATCGTAAACAACTCTATGCTAGGAAATTTAGCCACATCGGTAGATTCGGCTAATTCTGGATGAATAGGTCGGTAAAAATGCTTAGCGGCTAGTTTTTGCCCAGTAGGCGTATATAAATAATTCAAATAAGCCTCAGCTAAATCTTTTGTGCCATGTTTTTTAACGACCTCGTCAACAACCGCAACAGGCGTTTCAGCTAGAATACTGCTAGGCGGTGCTACGATTTGCACTTGTTCGCTACCCATTTCTTTTATAGCCAGCAGCGCTTCGTTTTCCCAAGCCAACAGCACATCACCGATACCTCGTTGCAAAAAGGTCGTGGTCGCACCCCGCGCACCCGAATCTAATACCGGCACGTTTTTATACAGTTTTTTAATAAACTCTTTAGCTGCATCTTTACTCGCATATTTTTGCTCAGCAAACGCCCAAGCCGCTAAATAGTTATAGCGCGCGCCGCCTGAGGTTTTAGGATTAGGCGTTACCACGGTCACGCCTTCTTTAACCAAATCATCCCAATCTTTAATATTTTTTGGATTACCTTTACGCACTAAAAATACAATGGTAGAGGTGTAAGGAATGCTGTTATTCGGTAAACGGCTTTGCCAATCAGCGGGTAAAAGCTTAGCTTTTTCGGCAATCTTATCGATGTCATAAGTAATCGCTAGCGTTAAAACATCGGCTTCTAAACCATCCATAACCGCCCTAGCCTGCTTACCTGCACCACCATGCGATTGCTGTATCGTCACCGTTTCACCGGTTTTTTCTTGCCAATATTGGCTGAAGGCTTTATTGAAATCCTGATAAAGCTCGCGCGTTGGGTCGTACGAGACGTTTAATAAACTTCTATCAGCAAAGGTTACGCTGCTAATGAATAAGCTTGCGGCAAGCACGCTTAGTTTTAATGTAGATGTTAAAGACATAGTTCCTCACAAGATTAACAAATTATTGAAAAGCATTGATATTGACTTCGACATAGAAAAAATCTGTGTCGTCGGTATGGCGGCCTTGGCTTTTATCTTGGATATTGCGGACAAATTCGCCGGAAGTGAAATGCGAGTAACCTAACGTGGTTTCAACTCTAGGGTCGATTTTATAGCGAGCGCGAATATCAAACGAATGACCGATAAAATCGCCGCTTTTGCCAGTTTTATCGCGGTTTAAGCCGGTTGAATCGGGTACCGTGTTTAAATTATTAAAACGGTCGGTGTCGCTGGCTAACCAGAAAAAGTTATAGCCGGTATCAAGCCTAAAGTTTTTACTCGGTTCTAACTCTAGCCGTATTTTAGGCGCGATGATGTTTTCAAATACCACATAGTCATCAGCACTCCAAGGGCGTGCGAAACCAAAGAAGCGTTCAAAACGCTCGTTGTGTTTATCATTTGGATCGTTGTCACCGCTAGCATAGCCATAGTTAGCACTGACTCTAGGTTTCCACGGGTGATTAAACGTATAGCCGACTTCAGCCGTAAAACCATAAGCGTCTTGATTTTGCGTGCCGCTGGTACCAAACTCATAGATTCCATTAAAATCATAATTAACGCCGCTTTCGCCTACCAAGCCGTAACCACGCAATGCAACCGCATGGATTTCTCTGTCTAAAAAACTGTTATTCGCGCTGGCCGTTTGTTTAAGCTGCAAATAATAAGGCTCTAACGTGATG
Source organism: uncultured Methylocucumis sp. (assembly GCA_963923905.1). GTDB lineage: Bacteria > Pseudomonadota > Gammaproteobacteria > Methylococcales > Methylomonadaceae > Methylovulum. Next base: position 254 of record CAWUNX010000205.1, on the reverse strand, counting down.
ATTTCGCTCCATTTACGCCAGTGACCAATGACGGCTGAAAACCATTGTTCATCGACCACTTCATCAAAATCGTATTTAAGACGCTCTAATGGCTGCAACGCTAATAAATCGACTTGCCAGTCGTTTTTGTCTTGACCTAACATGGCCTGAAAGCCTTGAAACGTGTTAGTGGTGTTACGCCATTCGTTGCTACCAATCAGCCGTCTATCTAAAAATTCGAAATTGAAACGCCCCATTTTGAAGCTGAACGGGCG
>CAWUNX010000204.1:0-7083 GCA_963923905.1 uncultured Methylocucumis sp. | reverse complement strand
TATCAATACGAATGGGTTTTGTCAATATATATCTTTACAAAAGTTGTACAAAATATTTTGTCAAAGTTTAGTGCGCGCTTGTTGGCTTGAGAGTTAAAAAATATGCTCATGAGCAATATCGGTGCTTAAGAACTGTAAAATACTTTGTCGGTCGTAAAAATTTCCATAAGCTAACAATAACTTAGCGTATGCGGCTTCGATTGACATATCCCATAATATTTCAGCACCTGCGTGTTGTAAGTCCAAAGTGGTTTGGTAACACGCCTCAGATTGATAGGCGGGTGCCAGGTATACAGGGATGTGCTGTGTTTGACAAAGTTGGACAAATTCTGTGAGTTGGTAGTGTTTACCAAATGTGCTACTCGTGCAAGCAGTGCCTGAGTGGTATAAGTCGTGTAAAACAATTTGAACAGTGTCTAAATTAATCGTGCGATAATCTAAGCCAGGATAAGGTTTAATCAGTGTAACGGCATGAGAAAATTCAGCTTTTAAGCGAAAATCACGACTGTGCGGGCTGTTCTTATTTGTTAACTCGGTAAAATTGCCATTGTCATAGTGCATATAAGCCTGCTGGCGAGCACTGATAAAGTCACTGCTTAATGGTAAGCAGGTCATTAAACGAGTCGCTAAGTGAATCAGCATGGGTTGACCTGGATTTTGGTAGGTCACGTAGACGCCTGCTTGCTTAATCTTCTTAATAAATTCTACGGCGCAGATAAAGTTGGCTAAGCCATTAGCGTGTGGTTGTGTTAACGGTTGATGGCTAGATACGAGTAGCATTGGCTTGCTTACGTTGTGAAAATATAAGCCAAGCAGTGCTGCCGTATAACTTAAGGTATCTGTACCATGCGTGATGATAATCCCATCGTATTCGTCCAAGTTTTGTGCAATTAGGGCGGTTATCAAATCAGTCCATGCTTTAGGTGCTAAATTTTCACTAAGCAAGTAGTACGGTTGTAGCGTTGTAAACTGTAGGTTGTGTGCATCAGCATAGTGTTGGTTAAATAATTCCAGTAATAAAAATGACGCATTGTTTGAGGTGTTAATTGCGCCTTTATCAATACTAGAGCCTATTGTGCCACCGGTAAAAACTAATAAAATTTTCATTGTAAATATCTAGGAGAGTAAGAGTGGAAATTGCGCTCATTGCCGCTATTGCCAGTAATCGTGCGATTGGCGTAAATAATCAAATGCCTTGGCACTTAAGCGCAGACTTAAAGCGGTTTAAGCAGTTGACGATGGGGTTTCCTATTATCATGGGTAGAAAAACCTTTGACGCCATTGCGAAACCGTTACCTGGTAGAACCAATATCATTATCAGCAGAAACCTTAGCTTCCAACAACCCGGTTGTTTAGTTTTTGCTAGCCTTGAGCAAGCCTTATTAGCCGCTGAACAGTTATCTGAGCGAGTCTTTGTGATTGGCGGTGCGACGCTGTATCAAGCGCTATTACCCCAAGCATCGATGTTGTATTTAACCGAGATTCAGCAAGACTTTGCCGGCGATACGTTTTTTCCTGAGTGGCGTGACCAAACGTGGCGAGAAGCTGAGCGTATTACTATTGATAATGACTCTTCTGTAAACTTTTCTTATAGCTTTGTGACCTGGGTTAAAGCCGATAGGGTGTCTTAAATGCGGTAAAATCTGAGCAAAATGCATAGAATCCGGTTAAAATGCCAGAATTTGACGTTAATTTTGAAACAAAGCAAGCGCTTGGTAGCAATCATGCAGACAAAATACAATACTGATGACTTAAGAATCTGCGGCATTAAAGAAGTCATTCCTCCGATGCAAGTTCATGATGAACTACCTATTACGGAAGCTTCGGCGGCTACGACCCTGGCGGCAAGGTCGGATATTCATAAAATTTTAGCGGGTGATGATGATAGGGTTTTAGTGGTGATTGGCCCTTGTTCTATTCATGACCCAGCAGCAGCGTTAGAGTATGCTCAGCGCTTAAAAACGCTTAAAGATGAGTTAGCTGAAGATTTGCTCATTGTGATGCGGGTTTATTTTGAAAAGCCAAGAACAACAGTGGGCTGGAAAGGGTTGATTAATGATCCCGATTTAGATTCAAGCTTTAATATCAATAAAGGCTTGCGCATGGCTAGAAAATTATTGCTCGATGTTAGCGATATGGGGATGCCAGCTGCAACGGAGTACTTGGATTTAATCAGTCCGCAATACATTTCTGACTTAATCGCTTGGGGCGCGATTGGTGCGAGAACCACAGAAAGTCAAGGCCATAGAGAGTTAGCTTCAGGCGTTTCGTGTCCAATTGGTTTTAAAAACTCAACCGATGGTACGATAAAAATCGCTATTGATGCGATTGGTGCGGCAATGAGTCCACACCATTTCTTATCATTGACAAAAGCAGGACACTCGGCGATTTTTTCGACTACGGGTAATCAAGATGTGCATATTATCTTGCGGGGCGGTAACGATAGACCGAATTATGATGCAGTAAGCGTTGAGCAAGTGTCACAGGGTTTGGTCAAAGCTGGGTTAAGACCTAATATCATGATTGATTTTAGCCATGCCAATAGTTTAAAACAATGTCAACGGCAGTTAATTGTCGGTGAGGATGTCGGTAAACAGATAGCCAGTGGTGACCATAGAATCATGGGGGTCATGGTTGAAAGTCATTTAGTGGCGGGTAGTCAAAAAATTATCCCAGGTCAGCCGTTAGTCTATGGGCAAAGTATTACTGATGCGTGTTTATCATGGGAAGATACCGTCCCGTTACTAAGAGACTTGGCGAAAGCCGTACAACAAAGACGGTTAGTTGATAAAAACAGGAGTTTGCTTTAATGATGATTTATGTCAACGGTGAATCTACGCAATACGCGGATGCGATTACCGTGAGTGATTTATTATCGAATTTAAGTTTAACCGGCAAAAAAATTGCTGTTGAATTAAATAAAGAAATATTGCCTTTTACCCGTTTTGCTGAACAAGTGTTAAGCGAGGGCGATTGTATCGAGATTGTGCATGCAATAGGTGGGGGGCAGCCTAGCGATGCTTTAGTGATTGCGGGCGTTTCCTATCAGTCGCGCTTATTAGTTGGCACAGGTAAATATAAAGACTTACAAGAAACACGATTAGCGATTGAAGCTAGCGGTGCTGAAATTGTGACTGTTGCGATTCGACGTACGAATATCGGCCAACATCAAAATGAGCCGAATTTATTGGACGTGATTTCGCCTGAGCGTTATACCATTTTGCCAAATACTGCCGGCTGCTATACTGCCGAAGAAGCCGTTAGAACGTGCCGTTTAGCGCGTGAATTATTAGGTGGTCATCGACTGGTCAAGCTTGAAGTGTTAGCCGACCAGAAAACTTTATTTCCCGATGTTGCCGAAACCTTTATTGCGGCTCAACAGTTGGTTAAAGATGGTTTTGACGTTATGGTGTATACCAATGATGACCCCATTGCTGCCAAAAAATTAGAAGAAATGGGCTGTGTTGCCGTTATGCCACTGGCAGCACCGATTGGCTCAGGCTTAGGCATACGCAATCCTTACAATATCTTAACGATTATTGAAAATGCCAACGTGCCTATATTAGTCGATGCAGGCGTAGGTACGGCATCCGATGCCGCGATAGCGATGGAGCTAGGTTGTCACGGGGTGTTAATGAATACGGCGATTGCTGCCGCGCAAAATCCTATTCTTATGGCCAGTGCTATGAAAAAAGCGATAGAGGCGGGGAGAGAAGCTTTTTTAGCGGGGCGTATGCCTAAACGTCGGTTTGCGTCAGCGTCTTCGCCTATTGACGGCTTGTTTTTTTAAGTGAGATTAACCGTAATTGCTAATGAATGTTGAACATACGGTATCACTCAGGAAAATCCGTAGCTTTATCCGTAGGCAAGGGCGCTTAACCAGTGCACAAGAACATGCGTTAACGCATTATTGGGACGCGTACTGCTTAGATTCCACCCTGTCGCACGATTTTAAAACAATTTTCGCTAATGAAGCGCCATTGCTGCTTGAAATTGGCTTTGGCAATGGTGAAGCATTAGCGAAAATGGCTGCCGATAATCCAGATAAAAATTTTATCGGTATAGAAGTGCATAAGCCAGGTATTGGGCATTTGCTATGGCTATTACAGCAGCAGGGCTTAACCAATGTGCGTATTTTTTGTGATGATGCGGTAGATGTATTGCAAAAACACATACAGGATAACAGTCTTAATGGCTTGCATTTGTTTTTTCCAGACCCTTGGCCTAAGAAAAAACATCATAAGCGTCGTATTGTTAATGCTGAGTTTGTTGCGATAGTAAGCCGAAAATTAGCGCAAGGCGGTTATTTTCATGCGGCTACTGATTGGCAACATTATGCTGAAGCAATGTTGGCAGCGTTATCGGCGCAGCCCAGTTTGTGCAATACAAGTTTGCAACACGATTTTGTTCCAAGGCCAGATTATCGGTTGTTAACAAAATTTGAACAACGTGGATTACGCTTAGGCCACGGTGTTTGGGATTTGATTTTCACTAAGCGTCACCATGAAAATTAACCCTAGGTATTCACTCGGTTATTCGAGTTTGTTTAAGCGCGAGGGTTTATGCATAATGTATCAAGGTTGCTCTATCAATCAATATTTTTCCAATTCAATATTAACTGAGGTTGACTAACTATGACTGAATTAATCGGTAGCGGGATTGAGCTAATGTTTGTCGGTATGGGCATTGTTTATGTATTTTTAGCGATGTTAGTGTTTTCAATTAACACAATGTCGGCAATTGTACAACGTTTTTTTCCAGAGCCCCCGGCTGCATCGATTACTGTGCCTACGGTGAGTAACCCACTCGATAAAACAACCGTAGCGGCGATTACTGCGGCTATTCATCAATATCGTAGTGAGCATCGTTAATTCTTTTCGCAATAATGGGTGTAACGGGTGTGATGAGAGGGCGATTTCGGTATATGAATATCGCTTAGGCTATTTCCAAGAATGAATATACCCGAATAGCTCAGGATTTTTGCCCAGGTTCAAGGCGTAAAAAGGGCGCATAGCGGGCTATGAAACCCTTTTTACAACGCAGAAACTGGGCAAAAAGACCTGCAAGTCGGGTATGTTCATCGCAGGAAATAGCCTTATAACCAGATAGTATTTAATAACGTAGTAAGTTCAAGGATGCGGTGTGCAATCAATGCCATAACCGCTATGGTAAAGATTTACAGCTTAAAGAGATTCCAGGAGAAATCATCATGACCCAGAAAAAGCCCTTAAGTATTACCGAAGTCGTCCTAAGGGACGCGCATCAATCTATTTTAGCCACGCGTTTTCGCATAGAAGATATGTTGCCTATTTGCGCTAAGCTTGACGAAGTAGGTTATTGGTCTATCGAATCTTGGGGCGGTGCGACATTTGACGCATGTATCCGGTACTTAGGTGAAGACCCTTGGGAAAGATTAAGATTGTTAAAAGCAGCGATGCCTAATACCCGCCAGCAAATGTTATTGCGTGGGCAAAATATTTTGGGTTATCGCCATTATGCCGACGATGTGGTAGAAAAATTCGTTGAGCGTTGTGTTGTGAACGGTATTGATGTATTTCGCATTTTTGACGCAATGAATGATATGCGTAACATCGAACATGCCGTCAAAGCCGTATTAGCTACCGGTATGCATGCGCAAGGCACGATTTCTTATACCACTAGCCCGGTTCATACTATCGACATGTGGGTCAGCTTAGGTAAACAAATCGAAGATATGGGGGCGCATTCGATTTGTATCAAAGATATGGCTGGTTTATTAAAGCCTTATGACGCATATGAGCTGGTGACTAAACTTAAAGCTAACACGCAATTACCAATTCATTTACATAGTCATGCCACGACCGGTTTAAGCGTCGCTACGCTGATTAAAGCGGCTGAAGCCGGTATTGATAATGTTGATACAGCGATTTCGTCAATGAGCATGACGTATGGCCATAGCGCAACAGAAACGATTGTTGCCAGTTTAGAAGATACTGAACGAGCAACAAATCTTAATTTAGTTTTATTAGAAGAAATTGCCGCTTATTTCAGAGAAATCCGTAAAAAATACGCGCAATTTGAAGGTAGCTTAAAAGGTGTGGACAGCCGCATTTTAGTCGCGCAAGTGCCGGGTGGTATGTTAACCAATATGGAAAGCCAACTTAAGGAGCAGGGCGCGTCAGATAAATTTGACGAGGTAATTAAAGAGATTCCACGCGTACGCGAGGATTTAGGCTTTATTCCACTGGTTACGCCAACATCACAAATCGTCGGTAGCCAAGCTGTGTTAAATGTATTAAATGGCGAACGCTATAAAACCATTACGAAAGAAACCGCCGGTGTTTTAAAAGGTGAATACGGGGCTGCGCCAGCACCGGTTAATGCAGCCTTGCAACAGCGCGTATTAAACGGTGAAGCGCCAATTACTTGTAGACCGGCTGATTTATTAGAGCCAGAAATGGCTAAATTAATCGCTGATGTGCAGGCTAAGGCTAAAGCCGAAGGGGTTACCTTAGCGGCTAATGTTGAAGAAGATGCGCTGATTAACGGCATGTTTGCACAAGTGGGCTGGAAGTTTATTGCTAATCGCGGTAATCCAAGTGCATTTGAGCCAGTACCTACCGGTGACACATCTACAAATACCAGCGACAGTATCAAATCAACCCCAGTTAATAGCGGGATTGAAACCTATGTGGTTAATGTCGATGGGCGCAATTTTAACGTTGCCGTTGGGCCTGGCGGCGCGGCGTTGACGATACAGCCGAGTTCGGACAGTAAAAGTAGCGATAATTCGGTACATAGTTCGGGAGTTGTTGTCCATGCGCCTATGGCCGGGAACATACTAAAAATCCTTGTGACCGAGGGTAGCGAAGTAAGCGAAGGTCAAATTGTCGTCATTATGGAAGCGATGAAAATGGAGACCGAAGTGAGATCAAAATTCGCTGGGGTTGTGACTGCGGTACATGTTAAAGAAGGTAGCGCCGTTGCTGGCGGTAATGCCTTGATTTCGTTATAACCATTAAAAGAGAACGCTATGGAAAATCTGATTTCATTATGGCAAAGCACTTCAGCCATAAATACAATCAGATCTGTCTCTTATACACA
>CAWUNX010000203.1:0-7093 GCA_963923905.1 uncultured Methylocucumis sp. | reverse complement strand
GCCACAACCGCCCCAAGCGGCCATTGCCGTCGTTGAACGGGTGGATGAATTGAAACTCGTAGTGAAACACGCAACTGGCAACCAGCGGATGGCTCTGTCGGTATCGACTAACCAGCCCAGTAAATTGCGCATCAAACGAGGAAAACGACTAGGTTAACGTGTGTGAAGAAGCGATGTCTTCATTAAGAAACGCTCCAGCTTATGTTGGGGGGCAATATAACCTGGAGCGATGGGACGGGGTAGTTAGCCTGGGTTGTCTAAACTATTTTCAGCACTTGATTTTGCGTCGCTGCTTAACGGGGTAATTTTAATCGTTCCTGTACCGGTTTTATGAATGCCTAATTCTCTAGCAGCGGCATACGATAAATCCATCACTCGGCGTTTATGGTGAGGACCTCGGTCATTGATCCTAACAATCACCGAGCGATTGTTTTTAACATTAGTAACTTCTGCATACGATGACAGCGGCAAGCTGTTGTGAGCAGCGGTCAAGGCATACATATCATAGGTCTCGCCATTTGCCGTACGATGACCGTGAAATTGATTACCGTACCAAGAGGCAAGGCCTAAGCGATCATTTCGATGATGAGCAACATGATGGCTTAAACGGTGACGACTGTGACGATGATGAACAGAGCTGTGATTATGATGGTGTTGTAAGCTGGCAGCATGTTTATGCTTAGCTGCTTCAGCGTTTTTAATAGGATTGGTTATAAAACCACATAACAGAACAAGAGATACTGCTGGTATGAGTTTACTCATGGGAATGCCCCTTTTTTGTTGTCAACTTGCTTAGCCGCCAATAAACGTTGACTCAATTGATAAACCGCCATGGCGTATAACGCACTGTGGTTGTATCGAGTCAAACAATAAAAGTTGTCCAGACCTAGCCATAACTCGTCGCCTTGCTCTAAGGTTAAGGCGATAAGTTTTACCTTTGTGTCTGGCGCTAATGGCACCGATATTTTTAAGTCGAGTGATTCTAACCCGCTAAGTCTTAAATCAGGCTTAAGGTCATCGGTTAAAACGTCTTTATATCGGGAGTCGCTGGCTGATACTGGATAAGCAATGCCTTGCCCAGCTTGCCAACCGTACTGCACAAAGTAATTTGCGATGCTGGCAATGGCATCGGCAGGATTACGCCATATATCGCGCTGCCCGTCTTGCTCATAGTCTTTAGCATAACGATTAAAACTGCTAGGCATGAATTGCGGTATGCCCATTGCACCGGCATAAGAGCCGGTCAGTTCGGTAGGATTTTTATGCTCTTCTTGGCACAGCAACAGGTAGTGCTCTAACTCGCTTTGGAAAAACGCGCTACGTTTAGGATAATCAAACGCTAGCGTGGCTAAGGCATCGAGTACTGAATATTTACCCGTAAACCGTCCATATTGGGTTTCTACGCCGATAATAGCGACAATAATTTCAGCAGGAACACCGTAGTGTTGCTCAACAGCAGCCAAAACATCGGCATGTTCGCGCCAAAATTTTACCCCGTCCTGAATACGCGTTTCGGTTAAAAAAATCTTGCGATAACGATACCAAGGCAAGGCCTCCGCAGGCTTATTCATTTTGCCAATAATGTCTTGGTTAGGCTGATAGCTGTCGAATAACACATGGAGTTGCTGTTGGTCGTAACCATGCTTATCGGTCATGTTACGGATGAACGCTGTTTTTAACGACTCTGAAGGCGATAGCGCACAAGCACTAAGCGCTAAGCTGAATACAGTGGTGATGAGTTTTACTGTCATGAGCGTGCCATACGTTTTTTATGGGTGTGAATCGACATTAAAATGCCAAAACCGGCTAATAACGTAACTATCGACGTGCCACCATAGCTAATTAAGGGTAATGGCACACCTACAACGGGTAAAATACCTATGACCATGCCGATATTGACAAAAACATAGACAAAAAAGGTAAACGCTAAACTACTCGCTAATAATCGGCAGTAAGTATCTTGTGCTTGCGAGGCAATATATAAACAGCGTGCGATAATCGTTAAATATAAAATCAATAAGCTGACACAACCAAATAAGCCAAACTCTTCGGCAAAAACGGCAAAAATAAAATCGGTAGAGCTTTCCGGTAAAAAATCTAATTCGGATTGGGTGCTGCCTAACCAACCTTTACCGTAAATACCCCCTGAACCTATAGCAATTTTCGATTGTATGATGTGATAACCACGACCTAAAGGGTCAGCTTCTGGGTCTAAAAAGGTTTTAACCCGGTCGCGCTGATAATCGCGCATAAAATGCCAAATAATCGGCGTTAACGCGGCGAGTAACGCAATAATCGCAATAATTAAACGCCATGATAAACCAGCAAAAAATAAGACACCTGCGCCAGAGCTAGCGACTAAAATAGCCGTACCTAAATCCGGTTGCACGGCGATTAATAACGTCGGGATTAGAATGAGTGCCGTAGCGATAAGCAGCTCTTTAAACCTAGGCGGCAATGAATGCTCTGATAAAAACCATGCAATCATCATAGGCGTGGTGATTTTTATCATTTCCGAAGGCTGAAAACGAAAAAAACCTAGCTCCAGCCAGCGCTGAGCACCTTTGCCAATTTGCCCCATAATTAAAACGGCGAGTAGTAAGACGATGCCTATACCGAACAGTATGGCCGAAAAACGCTTAAATTGATAAGGATTAACATGCGCGAGCGCCGTCATTAAACCAAACGCTAAACCTATACGCGCAAATTGCCGAAATAAGACATCCATGCTTTGCCCACCGGCGCTGTATAAAATGACAAAACTCAGCAATGCTGTCAGCATAAGCCCTAAGAACAAGGGTATATCAATATGCAAGCGCCTAAGAATCATGCCAATGATAGAGGGCGGTTCTAAATGCTCGTGTCGCGTCTCAGTCTTCATGGTTGCTCAGAATGATAGGTTTTTAAATACTGCTTAATGACTTTGCCGGCGATAGGCGCTGCGACCGAGCCCCCGTGTCCGCCATTTTCGGCAATCACGGCAACAGCAATTTCTGGATTATCAGCAGGGGCAAACGAGATGAACAACGCATGATCGCGTAATTTAAAGTCGATGTCGTTTTCGTTGTATTTAGCGTTTTGCTTGATATTAAACACTTGCGCGGTACCGGTTTTGCCAGCGATTAATACACTAGAACTACGACCTAAGCTTTTAGCCGTGCCACGTTCACTATGCACGACATTAATCATGGCACTAATCACGTCGTTTAAATTTTTTGCGTTTAATGGCAAGACACCTTTGTGTACTTCAGGACCCGGCCTCGTTTCATGTGCGCCAACAATTTTTTCGACTAAAAAGGGCGTAACAATATTGCCGTGATTAGCTAACGTTGCTGTTGCACGCGCTAACTGTAATGGCGTGACTTGATGATAGCCTTGACCTATCCCCGTAATCAGTGTTTCACCCGGATACCAGGCGCGATTTTTTTGGCTTTGCTTCCATTCTCGTGATGGTAATAAGCCGGCTTTCTCACCCACTAAATCAATACCGGATTTTTCACCAAAGCCGAATTTTTGTAAAAACTCGTGCATACGGTCTATGCCTAATGTCCCTGCGAGACGATAAAAATAGACGTCACACGATTGCGTAATAGCTTCATTCATATTGACGGAACCGTGTCCGCCTTTACGCCAATCGCGGTATTTATGGCTCACACCGAGCAATTGATAATAGCCTGGACAGAATAATTTTTGCTGTGCGCTAATTGCGTCATATTCTAAACCGGCGAGCGCGATAAATGGCTTTACCGTTGAACCAGGCGGATATAAACCGCGTAACGCTCGGTTATATAAAGGTTGATCTTCAGATTTTTGCAAAGCTTGATAGGCGTCGTTGCTAATGCCAACCACAAACGGATTAGGGTCAAAACCTGGCCTACTGACAAATGCCAGCACGCCACCTGTTTTAATCTCAATAGCCACGACGGCGCCGTTATAATTTTCCAATGCCTCATAGGCAATTTTTTGTAAATCAATATCTAGGGTTAAAAAGAGGTTAGCACCGGGTTCTGGATTTAACTCGTTTAACGTATTCAGCGAGCGCGCTTGCACATTGGTTTCGATTTCAGCATAGCCGGTTTTGCCGTGCAGATACGTCTCGTAACTGCTTTCAATGCCTAATTTTCCAATATGTGTAGTCCCGCGATATTCAGAAACCGGCAACTCTTTTAACTCAGCTTCGTTAATTCGCCCGACATAACCCACGACATGCGAGGCTAAATCGCCATAAGGATAATGCCGCACTAGCTGCGTATGAATATCAACGCCTGGAAAATACGGTCTCACCACGGCAAATTTAGCCAGCTCTTCGTCCGTCATATTCAACAATAACGGCGTGCTGCTAAAGCGTTTTTGCCGTTTGCGTTGTTTTTGGAATAACTCGATTTTTTCGTCGGAAATGTCTAATAATTGCTTTAACTTAACAAGCGTGTCATCAATATCGGCGATTTGTTCTGGTATTAACTCTAAGCTGTAAGATGGCGTATTCTCCGCCAAAATCCTGCCCTTGCGGTCATAGATGATGCCGCGCGTAGGCACGAGTGGTATCAGCTTAACACTGTTGCCTTTAGCAAGTGCCGTGTATTTTTCATGTTCAACAATTTGCAGATACACTAAGCGAGCAACCAATCCCGTCGTTAATATAAAAATCACGACAAAAGCCGCAATAATACGATTAACAAATAAGCGGTTTTCGACGGTGTTATCTTTGACAGAATAAACGCGCGACATAAAACCTAAGGATTATTTTTGCACAGGTTGTGCTAAGCGAACAAAACGCAATACAGTGTAAATCAATGGCCAGAGCAACGTGCCAGTAAACACAGGTAGCCAAAACGTACTATGGAGTTGCGCAGGGTGTAGTAGATTTTTGACTAAAAACAATAACAACTGCGATAACAGTAAACAAAAGAAAATAAATACTTCTTGCTGTAGCAACGGAAATTGTCGTATGCGTTTATGTAATTTCAAACAAATATAGACGACCAGTGAATAGGCTAACGCATGTTGACCGATTAATTGTCCGGTTAACACATCAGAGAATAAGCCAAACGTCCACGCAGTAAAAATACCGACTGTTTCGGGTACTGCTAATGACCAATAGATTAAGACTAATAAAACCCAGTCTGGATTATAAACCGCCGATTCTGAGGATAACGGTAGAATTCTAAGACACATGGCTAAAATCATGGTTAAGATGATTTTGCTATAACCATAGGACATATTCATGGACTGGAGTTAGGGGCTGGGTCAGTGGTAGACGGCTTAGTAATAAGCGGCACAGGTGTTGAATTACTCCACACAATCATTAACTCACGATTTCTATCCAGCTTAGCCATGGGCGTTGCTGTAATATTGGCAAAGGGTTTATTTAATTGCGAGGTGAATTCATCAACCACGGCAACAGGATAACCTTGGGGAAACGTCCCGCCTAGCCCTGAAGTAATTAATAAATCGCCGGGGCGAATATCTGCGTTGCTGGGTAAATAAGGCAACAATAATTTATTGATTTGACCACTGCCCACTGCAATGGTCAGTAAGCCATTACGATTGACTTGCACCGGTACGGCATGGTTAGGGTCAGTAATCAACATGATTTCAGAGGTCAACGGCATGGCTCTAAACACTTGCCCAACGACACCATTCGCATCGAGTACCGGTTGTTGTTGATGCACACCAAAACGCGTACCCTTATTGACCACAACAATATGCTCATAAGGCGCCATGTTTACCGACAGCAACTCTGCGATTAAGACTTGCTCGCCTAATTTAAAAGAGTTTTCCAGTAACGCGCGCAAACGAATATTTTCTTTTTCCAGCGCTTCTAATTTTAATAACTGAGTTTGGTGAATCAGTTGATAGTCACGCAAACGCCCATTTTCCTGTTTTAAATTGACATAAGATTGAATAGACTCTGAGGCTTGTTTATAGACCGTTGACGGTAAATCCACCAGATATTTAATAGGGTCGACCACAAACGATAAGGCGGCGCGTAACAAATCAATCTGCTGGGTTCTTTGTCCAGCAATTAGTAACGCAACAGAGGCAATCACTGCCACCAGCAAACGCGTGTTAATCGATGGGCCGGTTGCAAATAACAGTTTGATAGCGGGGTTCCTCGTAATGTAAGGCTATGCAACTCGTTTATAAGAAAAAGAAAACTTCGCGCGTAACTATTCAGACCCCCTGCCATTATCGTTCCCATGCTCTGCGTGGGAATACCGGAGTACCGCTCCAGCGGTACGAGACGCTAGAGCGTCTCGGTCTACATTCCCACGCTAGAGCGTAGGAACGATGGAGTGTGAATAGTTACCTTCACGCGACCACATTTTTCGCGCGACCACATTTAAAGTCTTCATAATCCGCCGTAGGGTACGCCATGCATACCCTACATAAAGTCAAAAACTCGACTGCGGGTAGTACAAATAACAACCAATCTATTCTAACGAAAAAGTTAATAAGCCTTTTTTATCCAAGGATTCTAATACAATACCACCACCACGCGCGACGCAGGTTAATGGGTCGTCAGCAATGAATACTGGCAAGCCGGTTTCTTCAGCCAATAACCGGTCTATATCTTTAAGTAACGCACCGCCACCGGTCAAATAAATACCCCGATTAGCAACATCAGCGCCTAACTCTGGCGGCGTCTGCTCTAGCGCCACTTTAACAGCGCCGACAATACCCGATAACGGCTCTTGCAAGGCTTCTAAAATTTCATTGCTGTTTAATGCGAAACTTCTAGGTACGCCTTCCGCTAAATTACGGCCTTTAACTTCGATTTCTGTCACTTCACTGCCTGGATAAGCCGTGCCTATCTCTAGCTTAATCCGCTCTGCCGTCGCCTCACCAATTAACGTACCGTAATTTCTACGCACATAATTAATAATCGCCTCATCAAACCGGTCGCCACCGATGCGCACCGAATTTGAGTAAACAATGCCATTAATAGAAATAACCGCGACTTCCGACGTGCCACCGCCAATATCTAACACCATAGAGCCACAGGCTTCATCAACCGGCAAACCAGCGCCAATCGCCGCTGACATAGGCTCTTCGATTACTGTCTCTTATACACATCTCCGAGCCCACGAGA